>JAOZLT010000032.1:6499-7955 GCA_029934675.1 Candidatus Altimarinota bacterium
ACATTTTCTTTTAGACATTTAACAGTTTGTTCCGCAACAGTTTGAGGATCAGTTTTTTCAGGAGCATCTTTCCCTGCCAATACCATGCTAGTTTTTAAAATAGCCCCTTCCATAGCAACACCTTGATCCTTCATTTCTTCAAATAGTTTTTGCCATGACAAAGCGCATATCTCATAACATTTTTCTAAACTATGGTTACCATCAATTAATATCTCCGGTTCTACCATAGGAACTAAACCAGCCTCTTGACAAAGTGCTGCGTAACGAGCTAACGCATGAGTATTTGCACGGACACAAGCTGAGCTTGGTAATTCATCACCCTTAATCGCAATAACAGCTCTCCACTTAGCAAATTTTGCTCCAAGCTTTGCATATTCTTCTAGCCTTTCGCGTAAACCATCTAAACCTTCTGTAACTTTTTCACCATCATGTAGTGCAAGATTTTTTGCACCCATATCAACTTTAATCCCAGGAAGAATTCCTGCATCAGCAAGTGCTTTAGGAAAAGGTGTTCCGTCATCTGTTTTTTGTCGAAGGGTTTCATCAAATAAAATCATTCCACTTACATAATCGCCTATGGGAGCAGTTATTAAAAGTTGGCGATAAAGTCGTCGGCTTTCTTTATTAAATTCAATATCAAGAGCATCAAAACGCTTTTTACAGGTTCCATGACTTTCGTCTATAGCTAAAATTCCTTTACCATGTGCCACCATGGCTTGAGCGGTTTGTTTAAGTGCATCTAAATTCATAGTTTTTTATTTAAAATTTAATATTATTTTGCTGTATTCGCTTATAAAGATATAGTTGATTGATTCATGTCATCCTTTTTTTCCTCTTTTGGTTCCTCAGCAGGAGTTTCCTCTTTTACTTCCTCTTTCAAATCTTCGGCTGGTTCGTCAGTTGGTTTTTCGTCCTCGGTGGGTTGTTCACCTTCTTTGTCTTCATCGTTGCGAGAATGCTCATCCTCGCTTTCAGAGGTTGGGGATGATTCTTCCTCCGCTTTCTTATCTTCCTCTGGTTTCTCATTCGCCTCTTCAGTAGCCTCAGCACCTTCTTTCACATCTTCATCAACAGTTTGTTCGGGAGCTTCTTCTTTCACTTCCTCTTTTGGTTCATCTTCCTTTACTTCTTCTTTTGGTTCATCTTCCTTTGGTTTCTCGGTAGCAGGTGCTTCATCCTTTTTATCTTCCTTAGTTACTGATTCAGTAGGTTCTGGAGCCTCCGTAGCTACAGCAGAGAATGGCTCAGCTTTTGGTTCTTCTGGTTTTGCCTCAGAAACTTGGTCATTTTGGTCTTTTTCAGGTTCACCCTGCCTAGTACCTTCTTTATTAAAATCAACTTTAACAACTTCTTTTTCTTCCTCATTTTCAATTTCAAAGAATTCTTCAGTTTTAAACTTAAACATAAGTGCAATTATAGAAGCAGGGAATTGTTGAACCTTAGTATTGAAATCTCG
>JAOZLT010000032.1:7965-8608 GCA_029934675.1 Candidatus Altimarinota bacterium
CTCTTACTATGCTGTTGTAGAAACGACGAGCAGATTGAATTTTATCTTCAGTATCCACAAGTTCACCCTGTAATTGCATAAAGTTTTCATTAGCCTTCAAATCAGGATAGTTTTCAGTTACCGCAAACAAAGACTTCAAAGCACCAGCCAACATATTTTCCGCAGCACCTTGTTCCTTTATATTACCCGCATTAATAGCTTTCGCACGGGCTTCGGTTACTTTAACAAGAACACCTTCTTCGTGAGAGGCATAACCCTTTACGGTTTCAACGATGTTTGGGATTAAGTTGTATCTGCGTTTAAGCTGTACATCAATATCAGCCCAGGCTTCTTTAACCTGATTCCGCATTTTTATCATGCTGTTGTACATGTAAATAACAATAACAACGAGCAAAGCTATTAGAGCAATAATTAGTGTCATAATTTATTTGTTTAGTAAAAATATACAACAATAATTTAACAAAAATTTGACTTGTATAAAAGGGGAATTCGACAATTTGTCTACTTGAAAATGTTGAAAATGTGAAAATGGTGAAAATGAGCACGTGTGTTACATCATTTTCATTTTCACATTTGTTACTCTCACCAAACAAAGGCTACGCAATAACAGCACAAAAGAATACAATCATTTTCACATTTTCAT
>JAOZLT010000032.1:8618-11069 GCA_029934675.1 Candidatus Altimarinota bacterium
TATATTTATCTTGTCCAATAACCTAACAATCAAAATTATGGAAACAATAGCAATGCTCACACCAATAATCATTATCTTATTCGTTTTTCTTCCATTCATACTCCGTCAAATAAATGAATATGAGCGAGGAGTAATGTTCACAATGGGTAAATTTAGTGGCATAAAAAGTCCGGGTTGGCGCTTGGTCATTCCTATATTTCAAAGCATGAGAAAAGTTGATATGCGTGTAAAAGTAATAGATGTACCGGATCAGGATGCTATTACTAAAGACAATATTTCTGTCCGCATTAACGCTGTTCTTTATTATAAGGTTATGGATGCAGGCAAAGCTATTTTAGAAGTCGAACACTTTGAATACGCAGTTTCACAACTTGCCCAAACCACTATGCGTAATGCAGCTGGTGAAGCAACGCTGGATGACATTTTGAAAAACCGGGATGAAGTAGCGGGTAGTATACAAACTATTGTCGATAAAGCTACAGATCCGTGGGGTGTTAAAGTTGATGCTGTAGAATTAAAAGATATTGGTTTGCCGGAGAATATGAAACGAACTATGGCAAAAGAAGCTGAAGCTGAACGTGAAAAACGTGCCGTCATTATTAAGGCTCAAGGTGAAGTAGCGGCTGCCGAAAATATGGCAAAAGCTGCCAACATGTTACATGAAGCTCCTGGTGCTCTACACCTCCGAACTCTACAGTCCGTAAACGACCTTTCATCAGATCAATCCAACACAACAATCTGGATGCTTCCTGTCGAAGTATTGAGGGCGATTGAGAATGTGGGGGATTTTATAGGGAAGAAAAATAAATCCGAATAGACTTCGGCTCACCCGATTCTCATCGGGCTCACGACTTCGTATAGACCTCGAATAGATTGATTTGATAAGTATTACGAGTCAATTCGAAATCAATCCGAAATCAATTCGAAATCAATCCGAAATCAATCCGAAGTCAATCCGAAGTCAATCCGAAGTCCATCCGAAGTCAATCCGAAGTCAATCCGAAATCAATTCGAAATCAATCCGATTACCGATAAGCATCCGAACTCGTTTCCCTAATCTTCTCCATTCTCAAATTCTCCACTTGTTCTTTCAGTCCCATTTCCAATGTAACTGTAGGCTTATAGCCAAGTACATCAACAATCTTACTAATATCCGCATACTGCCCCTGTACATAGTCTTCTTTTACGGGATTTTCGATATATTTTGGTTTCATATCTTTTCCAAAAGCCTTAATCAATGTATCCGCAATATCCTTAACAGAGGTTGCATTTCCTGTGCCGATATTAAATACATCCGCACCCAATTTTTTATTCAACTCAACCGCTTTAGTCAGTCCTTGTACCACATCTCTTACATTCGTAAAATCACGGGTCTGACTACCGTCGCCATATATTACAGGTACCTTATCTCTGGCTATATCCCAGCAGAATTGTGAAATCAGGTTGGCATAAATTCCCTTCGCCTCCTCATTCGGTCCATAAACACTCATAAATCTGAAGCCAATAATATCCATATCCGGATTTGTTTTATTAAAGCAGCGGGAAATATGTTCGTAGGTTCGTTTGGTAATTGCATAGTGGTTAATAGGCGTTACCTGTTGTGTTTCCACAAGTGGCAGAGGATTATTGCCATATAGCGAAGAAGTTGAAGCATATAAAACCTTTTTCACCCCATTCTTACTTGCCCAATCCAACACGTTCGTAAAAGACTCAATAGCATTTGTATAAGCCCACACAAAATCATCTCCCATAAACATCGGAGCACTTGATGTCCCAGCAAGATGAATTATATAGTCTACACTCCCAACTTTATCCAAATCCTCCTTCTTACAAGCATTACCCTCAATAAATTTAATATCTTTATCCAAATTATTTTTATCACCCAAAAACAAATTATCCAGAGCAGTAATCTGATAATTATTTTTATTGATATTGCAGAAATTAGAGCCGATAAATCCAGCACCACCTGTGACCAAAATATGTTCCATGCTTAAAAGGGTTAATACTTACGCATTATAAATCCAAAATGCAAAATCCAAAATCCAAAATTATTCAGCAGGTGTATCAGGCATTTTCTCAGCATTAGAATCTGGCAAAGTACCTTCCTTATTATCTTCAATTACCACTTCTTCTACCACTGGTTCAGGCTGAGGTTCTAGTTTTTTTAATTCTTCAGTTTTTACTTGAGATGCTGTGTTTTGAACCTTAGAAACCTCTAAATCCAAAGCTTCTACCTTAAGGAAAAGCAGAGCAACTAGAACGGTTACAATAAGAAGTAGTCCGAACGAATATATTTTACCGTATTTGTCGAAGTGTTCTTTACAACTTTTACACATAGTTTTTATTTTTAGTTTATATCTTATAACATTTTACCATTGTTTGGTTATAAATAACAAGTTATTTCAAGTGCGAGTGCCTCAAAGGGGTTACCTTATGGTGAGTCTCACGTCT
>JAOZLT010000202.1 GCA_029934675.1 Candidatus Altimarinota bacterium
CTCTTTTCAAGACGACAGATGGTAAAACTGGGGACTTTTTAGCATTTCGGTATTGACAATTAAGCAAATATATATTATATTCTATATAGATTATAACTCCTTAAATAAACTCACATGTCCACCGATATAATTCACACTACAGACCAACCAGTCCTCAAAAATACTAATCAAAAATCCGAAGAATCCAAAGAGAATACTGCTCTGAGCATTCGCGGTAAAATCATGCAAACACTTTCCAAAAATCCCATTCCTTCCAGTATGGTAAGTAAAATGCTTCCTAGCATTCTAACTGAACTTAATATTTCTGAGCAATCCATTATTCCTAACTTTTTAGGGACAAGAAATGTAGCTGTTTTTTGCAAAGACGTGCCTCTTTCGGAAATAAAGGCAATAGTTGTAGTACATGCGGATAAATGTGCTTTTGTACCTCTAGGTAAACGACTAGTCACAGATTTCCAATTACGCGGACTTGAAAAATCGAAAGGAGTACAGATTATTCGTGGTAATGGTCAAAGAATCAAAAGCACAATTGAAAAAACCGACCAGAACATCCACCTTTCAAATGACGCTCCAAAAGACCTAAATCCTACCGATCGTGTGGTATTTTATGAAGAAATGAGTGAGGAAGGAAATTTCATTCAAGGCTCAGGTCTCGATAACGATTGTGGTATAGCTATTGCAACCAATCTTATCCAGGAATTTCAAAATAATGAACCTATATTGTTTATTTTTTCCGACAATGAAGAAGGTCCTGCAAAAAATGGTCGTTTCTCTACAGGTGCCAAAGAACTGAATATCGCACTAAGAAATGCTGGTTTCGATGGTAGCAAAACACCTGTAGTCATACTGGATGGTGTTGATGGCGAAAAAGAAAAAGCTGACGATGACGGTCAGGCCTCAATAGCTTGGGAACTGAGTAATGGTACTCGCGGTGTTATAAGTCAACCTATGGCTGAACGAATACAGCCACATATTGAGCAGAGCGAAGCAACCTGGTATGAGGGTTACACTTCCGGTAGTGATGATTGGACAATGGACTTCTTAATGCAATATCGCATTGGTGTCCGTGGTAACGGTTGGCACAACCACGAGGCTACTCCACCATGGGCAAATAAACATGATTTGGTAAAAATACATTCTTTTCTTCAAAAATTCTTAACAACAAGTAAAGAGTAAATTATCCATTTTAATTCTCTACTTAGAGTAGTTATTAACTACGATTTATTGTTTTATCATTTTGAAACCTGTTTTTAGATTAAATAATTTTAATTAATTCGGCTCGATTCTATTCTGCCAAAAAAATTTCAAAAAATACATAACTTCGCAGAAAACTATGTCAGGCAAACAAAGTAAGATAAAAAAGGTATATCTGTCATTTTAGGTGAACCTCAAGTTAAACAGAAACTGAAGAAATCTCCGAAAAATTAGTGGATAAGTGCGGATGAAAAAAGATATCTCCGCAAAATGTGAAGCGAAGCAAATTTTGTAGAGAAGAAATCCTAAAACAAATATAAACTGAAAAACTCTCTGTAACAATGTATAGGAGAATTCGTAAACAGGAGTTTGCTTTGGTGTGGCGGAACGGACGGGACTCGAACCCGTGACCTCCTGCGTGACAGGCAGGCGTTCTAACCAACTGAACTACCGCTCCACAAAAAAGCGTCGTAATTGTAACTAATGGGAGATGTTTTGTAAACAAAAAATTATAAAAAAATTATAAAAAATCATAGGTTGTCCTATTTACGCCAAACAATCTTAACAATCAATTCAGTTTATTCATTTAATCCGGTAAATCAGTGGTTTTTATTTCTTACTTACCTTTTCCACTGTCTTTCTGTTTAATTTTTCAATAACTTTTTCAACAACTTCTTGAATACCAACTTCGCTCTTCATTAGATATGCGGATACATAAGGTGCTCTTGAAGCCTCATTAATTAATTCTTCAGATGGATCGGCATTTGTAAGTATATAAACAAAAACATTCTTTCCCCATTCATCTTTTCTTAATTCTCTGAGCATTTCCATGCCATCCATTTCAGGCATCATTATATCTAGGCAAATTAAGTCAGGTTTATGCTTCATAGCTTTTTTTAACCCCTCTAAACCATTAAAAGCCTTAAATATTTCAAACTTCTTTTCTTCAAGAGAATTAGAAAGAACCTTGTTTAGTGTCTGATCATCTTCTACAACAAGTATCTTCTTTTTATTAGATTTATTATTTGTTTTTTTCTTTGGCATAATACTTTTTTAAGTTCGTTAAATTTATAGCACTTTTTATGTTGTGTTGCAACGGAAGCTGTAAGAGTAATTAGAATGTTAAATTTCAATTCTATTGGTTCTACTACTAAGGCTAATCTTATTACAGATCAAATGATATTGACGTAGTGGTTTTATAGCTATTACCAATAGGTCGTCACTTTCCTGTTTGGTATATTTTTATGGATTTTATCGTAAATTCCTACAAGTCCGTCGTTAATACTTTTTTGCATAACATTTAATGCATCCTCATCAAATTTCTTAGTAATCGGATTAAACACATAATCCAGATTATATTCAATCTGAAGTGCAAAAATTTTTGCTTTAATATTTAACATTTCTCTTAAGTGAGTATACCAATATAAGTTGTAGCCACCTCGGTAAATTTTGTTTATTTCCGTAGAAATCCCAAGATTTTTCTCAATATGATTAGAAAGGTCGTATAGATATTCATGTGGAATTGATAAACCTTTATTATTTCCACGTCCTTGTTCAGATCCGAGATTGGAAAGAATCATACTCGACATATAATCCTGATTCTTATTAAGGGCATGATCACCTGCCGTATTGTGGTAATCCACAAGTAATATTGTTTCATATCCTTGGCTGTCTAAATTTTGAATACTATCAATTATACCCTGATGAAATGGGTACCAATGTTTCATCAATAGATTCTCTTTCTCATTTGTTGAAAATCCTTCACCATCTTTAAAAGCTTTTCTGCCATAAAAATCAAATGTCCGAAAAGCATCATAGGCATTTGGTGCACGATTCATATCACATATAAGCCTATTAACATCAGCTTTGTGCTGAGAAGCTGTACATGTAAATTCATCCAATTGGTCAGTATAAGGGTCGCTACACTTCCAAATCTCATAATCTGTTAACGCAAATCGGTCTTTCAGTTCTTTGTCTACTGTACTTTGTGAATGTGGGGCTACGAGGATAATCGGGAGCATTGGGGTATTTATTTATTATTATCATAACATTATAACATAAAAATATAAATAGTGCAAACATTTGCCCATTAATCAACGGCCTATTGTAGCGATAAAGATCGCGACTTACTTTTTTGCTGTCATTGTACTTTTAAGTATGGCGATGTTATTTAATGCACCCTTCTTCATTTTTTTTGGCAATAGGGTTAATGCTCAAAAGATTACTAATCTTCTCCGTTTCACT
>JAOZLT010000033.1 GCA_029934675.1 Candidatus Altimarinota bacterium
TAATACGCTATTGACATATAATATTTATCTATTAAAATAGTAAACCGTATAATTAAATTTATAATGGAAAAATTGCGCGGTACAGAATCGGAATCCTCTGAAATAAAGGGAAATTTTTTAAATCGATTATTCCGTAGCTGGTTCGGTCATACGCTAAAACCGAAGATAGATAAGCCTGACAAAAACGAAGAAGATACCTCAACTTCTGAAAGCGAGCCATCCTTCACTAAAATTACGGAGCCTCACCCAACCGATAGGCAAACCCCTTACGCCAATGAAAAATCTGAAGAATTAATAAAATCTCAGCAACCAAAAAAAATGTCTCCGAAAGAAAGAAGTACATTACGAAGAGAGCGTCGAAAAAAAAGATATGAAGAAAAAAGAAAAGCCAAAGAAAATCAGCCTATCCAACAAGTTGATAGTAATGGTTTTCGCATTCTAGACAAAGTTGACTTATTTCAGGAAATTACAGGAGAAACAAATGTAGGCTCTATTACCCAAGAAGATGAAACTAGAGCAATGAGAGAGAAAGGAGATGCTGAACCAATGTCTACTGAATCACAAGAGCAAATAAATATTAAATTAAAACATTTAGATCAAGAAGACATACTAAGTATAAATCTTCATGGAAGCTATAAAGACAGTGTTAAAAGCCAACTTGATACATTGATTGAAAATGGAAAAGCCAACAGAACAAAATTTGTTTTAGTTATAACCGGAAAAGGAAATAAATCTAAAAACGGAAAACCAATATTACGCCCTGAAGTTAAATTACAACTTATATCTCACAAAAAAAGAGGAAGTATTAAATCATTTCAATTCGCGCCTCGTCACTTAGGTGGTAAAGGAGCATTCATTGTAATTTTAAAATAAATCCCGTACAATATAATTATAATAACGATATACATTAATAAAATATATTATTTCATTATGTCGTTATTTTGTTATTTTATAAACAAAAAATAAATGCTATTAGCAGATGCCATTCAAGATTTTCTAGAACACTGTGAAATTGAAAAAAACCAATCTAAACGAACCCTGATAAGCTATCAGCATTATTTGGAACGATTTTTGGAATTTACTGATGAAATAAATATCTCAAAAATCAATCAGCCTCTGATAAAAAAATATCGTCTTCACTTAAACCGATTAGAATTTAAGCCTCATAAAAATCTAAGTATAAAAACTCAAAACTATCACATAATTGCACTCCGGGCATTCCTAAAATTCTGTTCAAAAAAAGATTGGGAAACTCTGGCCCCAGAAAAAATCGACTTAGCAAAAATTCCAGAACGTGAAGTAGAATTTTTAACAAGAGAAGAGCTTGAACGACTTTTTAGAACCGTAGATAATGGAAAAATCACAGGGTTAAGAAACCGAGCAATTCTAGAAATGCTTTATTCAACAGGCCTTCGAATAAGCGAACTAACTGCTTTAGATAAACAACATGTCGATTTGGAAAGAGGAGAATTTGCAATACGCGGAAAAGGTCAAAAGATACGAATTGTATTCCTTTCTGAGCGTACCAAAGGCTGGTTAAAAGAATATATAACTGCACGTGACGATAACTATAGCCCACTTTTTCTAAATCACCGCCGATCGAGAAACAAACAAGAAGGTGATTTGGATTTAACAGGCGAACACCGTAGACTAACCGATTATACGATTCAGGAAATAGTACGTACAACAGCCATAAAAGCAGGTATCACCAAACATGTTACACCACATACCATCCGCCATACTTTTGCGACAGAACTTTTGTTAAATGGCGCAGATATACGCTCAGTTCAAGAACTACTTGGACATTCCAGTATTACAACTACTCAGATTTACACACACATCACAAATAAGAAACTAAAAGAAGTGCACGAGAAGTTTCATCGGTAGCCTATACAATATATACTTATGCCGACTTCATCAGCTCCTCAATCTCCCCCTCCAATTCGTCTGTAACCTCAATCATCATCGGAGCAGGAATTACTTTTCCATCAATTATTAACTGCACCTTTTTATTACCTGGATGTTTTTCAAGTAATGTTTTTAATTTTACAAAAAATTCTTTACTAACCTCTTTATTTATCACGACAGAATAAATACTATCCGAAAAATCTGAAACAACTTTTGTATTACATTTACTAGTATCCAAAACATCGCCTTCGGTAAGAGATGATTCAACAATTTCTTCCTCCTCATGACGTGTCGCACGCTCTATCTTTTCGCCCTCAGTCCATAAACCCTCTTTTTTAGCCATTTCTTTTAATTTTTCCAAAGTTACTGCTTCAGCTTTATTAATAATAATCTGCATTTCACCCATACGTCTTTCAAGAATTCCATCAATAAATATTAAATTATCTTCCTGTAATAGCTCAAAACTACGCTTATAGGTTTTTGGGAACATAACACAATCAACTTTTCCAAACGTATCCTCAATCTGAAGCATCGCCATCATATCCCCCTTCTTAGTTGTTACTTTTCTAAACGACTGAATAATGCCACCAACTTTAATAGGTTTACCAACTGACATTCTTTCAAGGTTATTTAGTGGAATAACCTTCTTTTGAAAATATTTACTAAAACCAGCAAGAGGATGTGAAGATACATATAAACCAAGATATTCCTTTTCCCATTTTAACTTTTCACTTTCGGTAGCTGGTTCAACATCCGCTAATTCTAATTTATCTTCTGGTTTTCCTTCATCTAAATTATCAAAAAGCCCAACTTGATCTTCGTGCGCGGTAGATTCAGATTTCTTACCAAAATCAGAAAGCGCCTCAACATTTAATCCAATTTTCCTACGCTCACCAAAAACATCCATAGCACCACTAAAAGCAAGAGCTTCAATTGTTTTTTTATTAAGAATTTTAGCAGGAACACGTTTTGCAAAATCTTCAATTGATTCAAATTTTCCACTTTCCTCACGCACCTCAATAAGCATTTTTACCGAACCTTTCCCAAGCCCCTTTATTGCAGAAAGCCCGAAACGAATTTTTCCGTCTTCAACATAAGTAAAATTAGATAAAGATTCATTAACATTAGGCGGAAGTACTTGAATTCCCATTTGTTCACATTCCTCTATTTCAATAACAATACGCTCAGTATTTCCATAGTCAGCAGACATTAAAGCTGCCATAAATTGAGTTGGATATCGAGCTTTGAGATACGCAGTTTCATATGCAATTTTTGCATAACAAGCGGCATGAGATTTGTTAAACCCATAACCAGCAAACGGCTCAATTACTTTCTCAAAAATCATTATAGCTATATCTTTTTTATAACCTTTTTCAACAGCTCCATCAATAAATTTCTCTCTTTGGGCTTCAAGTTCTTTTATGATTTTTTTACCTATTGCACGCCTCAAAAGATCAGCTTCCCCCAAAGAAAAACCAGCAAATTCTTGAGCAATACGAAGAATTTGCTCCTGATAAATTGCAATTCCATATGTCGTTTTTAAAATCGGCTCAAGAGAAGGATGAAGATATACAACCTCTTTCTGTCCATTCTTCCCTTTTATATAATCAGGTATCCATTCCATCGGACCCGGTCGATATAATGAAACCATAGCAATAATATCCTCAAATTCAGTTGGTTTTAAACCTTTTAAATATCTTTTCATACCACCTGATTCCAACTGAAATACACCAGTCGTTTCACCACGAGCCAAAAGCGCGTAAGTCTTTTTATCATCAATAGGAATTTCTCTACGCTCAATTTTATCACCCGTAGTACGAGCAATAATTTTTAATGTTGTTTGCAAAATCGTAAGGTTCTTAAGACCAAGGAAATCCATTTTAAGAAGCCCAAGTGACTCAAGCGATTTAGCTTCATATTGTGTAATTAAACCCTCATCATCTTTTGGAGGCCTCTGTAAAGCTGTATATTTTGTTAACGGCTCATCCGCAATCACGACAGCACAAGCATGAACAGAAACATGGCGTACTGCACCCTCTAATTTCAAAGCATTATCCATCACTTGCTTAAAAATATCAGACTTTTCAACTGTATCTTTAAGCTCTGGAGATTGTTCAAGCGCCTCTAATAACTTCGTACCTGGTTTTTCAGGTATAAGTTTTACAAATGCGTTCATTTCGGCAAACGGAACACCAAGAACACGTCCAACATCTTTAACTGCAGCACGCGCAGCCATAGTTCCAAATGTGCAAATTTGCGCTACACGATCCCGACCATATTTCTCGGCTACATATTCAATTACTTCATCCCTTCGATTATCCGCAAAATCCAAATCAATATCAGGCATAGAAATTCTTGCAGGATTTAAAAATCTTTCAAACAGCAAATTATATTCAAGTGGATCAATTTCAGTAATATCCAAAACATACGAAACAAGCGCCCCCGCAGCAGAACCACGCCCGGGCCCCACAATAATCCCATGGTCTTTTGCCCACTTCACGAAATCCCACACAATCAAAAAATACCCCACAAACCCCATATCAATAATTATCTTAAGCTCATAGTTAAGACGCTCTACTAAAGTTTTATAAAAATCATCATTTGACGTTGTTATAACCTCCGAATCCTGAATCTCAAACTCCGGACCTTCTAACTTATATTTAACAATTAGTCCTTCAACACATAACCCTCTCAAATATTCAGTCGAATCCTTCCCATCTGGAGTAGGAAAAGCCGGGATTAAATACTTTCCAAATTCAAAATCAACATTACATCTTTCAGCAATTTTAACAGTATTTTCTAAAGCTTCAGGAACATGAGAAAAAACCTCCCACATTTCTTCCGGACTACGCATAGAATAATCTGAGTTCATCATAGACATTCGACCAGTATCATCCAAATTTTTACCAGTTTGAATACAGAGCATAATATCCTGTGCCTCATTATCATCTCTTTCCGCATAATGACAATCACAAGTTGCTACTAACGGCACACCAAATTCCTTACTCAATTCAATCATCCTATCATTTACGGTTTTTTGCTGAGGAAGAGCTGGATGATCCTGCATCTCTAAAAAGAAATTATCCTTTCCAAAAGTAGATTGAAAACGTTCAATTAATTCCTTAATTTTATTATTATCATCATTCAAAATAGCCTCAGGAATCTCACCTTGTAAACAAGCCGAAAGAGCTATCAAACCCTTCGAATATTTTTTCAGAAGATCCCAATCAACACGAGGTTTGTAATAATAACCTTCCAGATACGCAATCGTTGTCATCTTTAAAAGATTCTCATATCCCTCCTGAGTTTCTGCAAGTAGTACAATATGTGAACGCTTGTTATCAATCTGATGACGCTTATCTGTAAGCTTATTAAACGCAACATAAACTTCACATCCAATAATTGGCTTAACGCCCTGCTCCTTGCAAGCCTTATAAAACTCAATACCTCCATGCATTGTACCATGATCTGTAAGAGCTACTGCAGGACTACCATGTTCTTTAGCTTTTTTAGCATATGTTGCAGGTTTACTTAAACCATCAAGAAGTGAGTAATGAGAGTGAACATGGAGATGTACAAATGGTTTGTCGGACATAATAAATTAGGTTTTTGAGAGGTTCTTAGAATAACACAAAATGAAAAAACAATAACAACGAAAGTAACTATAAAAAAATTGCATTTAATTAAGAAATATGCTATAATATACAGAATATATAACTCACACTATACATGGGATTACCAGCTGAAAAACTAAAAATAGATCAAGATGAAATACTAAAACCACTAGACGAACAAATAGTGGAAGAAATCTCTTCAAATCATAAAAAAATAGATGGATTATCTGAAATCGGAATGAAAGCCAAAGAACAACAACAAATAAGTAAAATACGCAAAAATCTACAAAGCTCTGAGCACAAAAATGAAAACAACCTAGCTGAAAACCCAGATACAAAAGCCACAAAAGACAAATATAAAATAGAATATTTAGAACAGAATCAGGACAAACTTGCTGAGCATCTACAAGAACTACTCAATGCATATACCTCAAAAAGCTCTACCGAAGACCAGGCTAAACTTGCTATAAGCTTTGAAGCGACTATAGACTATTGTATAGAAAATGGAAAAGCTTATGCAGAGTTAATAATACTCAAAATAATTCAAGGAACTGCCAAAGGAATAATTCGTAATAGACACCTTTCTTACTATCAAAAATATATAAATTCCTTACCTGCATTAGAATATTTATATCAAACCGACCTAAAAGACAAATCTGATTTTCAAAAGCTAGCATCTAAATTTTCAGGTAAAGCTGGTCTGAAAAAATTTAAAAATTTTTATTGGACAAAAATAATGAACAATATGATGGTACAAAAAAGAACAGACAAAAGTGCTTCTAGAAATACCTGGGATCATGATTATGCTGGAGAAATTATTCCAGCTGGAAACCTTGAAACCCTTAAAAAATTTGTAAACAAAAAAACCTTATCAACTGCAATTCAAAATGCCTATAGTGGAACAATTATGAACATAGAAGAAAATGTAAGTAATAAAAAAGGTTTAGCTAGAGCAATATCATCTTTTGTAATGGTAAATGGAATATTAGATAACACTGCCTATAAAGACCATGATGAATATGCAAGATGGAATAATAAATGGAATAAAAATATTCCACGTATCGCAAATATCACCAACCATCCAAATATGAATATGAGTAACTTAAGAACTACAACAATAAAAGCCTTAAGCCCCTTAGATAAAGTATTTTTTGAAAATATAATTAATGTTAATGAAAAAAGTTTTGAAAAACTAAAAAAACATCTAGAAAAAAAATATAAAATTCAAATTAGATCTCTAGATGATGCGTACGACAGATTAGATGATATTATTTCACTAATATTAAAAAAGGCTGGATGGTTTAAGCGGTCAGGTCTAAGACACTTAAAATAAATCAGAACCGCTCAAAAACCCCTCCACAAACTTCCTCGCTTCCCCCTTACCCTTCACAACCCCTTCAACCTGAGCCTCACGCAATGACTCAAGAACTTCTTTGATTTTAGGCCCAGGCTTCAAATCAAATTCTTTTTGCAAATCATCTCCAGATAATATTGGCTTAAAGGAATCTTCAAGAAGCGGTTCTTTATTGTATTCCTCATACATCCCCATAATCCGTTCATAAAGTGAAAGGTCTGGTGGATATGAACCATGCTCATCACAATAATGCAAATGCATCAAATCCTCGAACCACGGATGAACGAATAAAGCAACTTGATGAGCTCGACGCATTTCAGGAATAAAACCTACCGACATATGATGTTCTATAAGCCAACAAATTTTATTGATTTCTGCTTTACTAAATTTAAGTCGTTTTAAAACACTTCTCGCCATTTTTGCAGAAAGATCTGCATGATTATCAAAATGAATTCTGTCCTCCCTTTTTTCAAATGTTTGAGGCTTTGCAATATCATGCAAAAACACTGCCCACACCATTTCTTTACTAACAAACTCCTTCGGCATGTCGTGCAAAGCTTTCAAGATATGAGTAAATACATCACCTTCCTGATGATATTCAGTTGGTTGTTTTACATCTTTACAAGCAGTAACTTCTGGCAATATTCGTTCTAAAATTCCATATTCATCCAATTCTTTCATACTATGTGAACGATGTGGATGTAAGAGCATTTTTGTCATCTCTTCATGAACTCTTTCAGCAGAAACTCCAGCAACCAAATGAGCCAATTCCTTAACTGCCTTTTCGGTTTGCGAACCATATTTGAAACTAAGATTATTCTTAAAACGTACCGCACGAAGCAATCGGAGATGATCTTCTTTTATTCTCTCGCTTGCCGTGCCAATAAATCTGACAACTTTTTTCTTAATATCCTTCTGCCCATCAACAAAATCCAAAATCTCTTTTTTAATTGGATTATAAAACAAACCGTTAATTGTAAAATCCCGACGCACCGCATCCTCTTTTGCTGACGTAAAGATTACAGCATCCGGCCTACGACCATCGGAATAACTACTATCGGAACGAAAAGTTGCAATTTCGAATTGATGTTCATCAAATACCGCCAGCATCACACCAAATTCTTTACCAATGGGGATAATCTTACAAAGTTGATGCTCCTTATCTGTGATATGAATTTTTTCTCCTAATACCTTTTCGATTTCATCTGGTTTAGCCGAAGTAGCAATATCATAATCCATCGGTTCATGCCCCATAAGCATATCGCGAACCGATCCACCAGCAAAATAAGATTCAAACCCTGCTTGTTGGAATTTTTTAACAATTTGTATAGCGGTATTTTCCATATTTTTTTGTATTTACGCCTTCGATTATAGCAAAATAATTAATAGATAAAAATTTGAAAAAATATGAAAGAACCTTAATTGCTAATTCAGTTTTTTCTTCTTTTTAGCCTGTAAATGTTTTGCATTCTGAGAAGATATGACGCTTTTCCCTGTTTGCTTTTCTAACGTTATTCTTGCCTGCATTGCAACATTTCCACCTTCTTTAGCTATTTTCTTATTTTCAGATAAACCTTTTGGATTTTTCTCTTTTGAAATTTCAGTAGTTGAAACCTCTGCCAACATATTTAAAACTAACTCGAGATTAGTCATATTATCTCTCAAGTTTTGTTTTTTTAATCCCTTGAAATTTTTATATTGTTTTACGGATTTATCAGCCCAAGCTTTTGTTATTTCATCAGTTAAAATCGCATATTCCAGCCCCTCTTTCATGCCTTTTCCTTTCCATTCATCCTTCAAGTCTTTTCTAACTTCAATGGTTTTTAATCTCTGATTTATCCAGTCTTTGGAATATCCTTTTTTCAAATACGTTTGCATTGCCCTGTCAAAAGCAAGTTCTGGATCTTCAGTTTCTTCCATTCTTTCATATCCAACTTGGGCGAGCCACAGTTTAAAAGGTTCAGCTTTTGGAGATGGAATTGATTGAATAAGTCTTAATATATTCTCTGTATCCAAAACATCTGTTTTATAAGATTTTCCATCAGATGACTTCATTTTCAGTTGTCCGATTTTTTCGGACAACTGACTTCCTTCAAGTAATAACTTCTTTTTTAAGTCATTCCAATATCTCCTAGGTCTTATGCTTCCAGTTAGTATTTCGACAACATCAACAATGGAAAAATGCCAAAGCTCTTTTTTATCATCCCAAAGACGACGAACTTGTTTTTCATGGAAAAGTATTATTGAATTATCTCTCTTGGCCATAATTTAAGAAATTTATCAGTTAATTTCATATTTATGATATACTAATTTACCCTTATCTTTCCACTTTAAATTAAATGTCATTTCTTGTGAAGGTGTGAGATAAAAAATTTGAAAAACATTTATGCAATTTACATTTTGGATTTTGTTCTTTTGAAATTATGAGTTAATTGAAAATTAAAATTGTCCCAATCGGATAAATCTGTTAATTTGTTTAAGTAAATTAACAATAAATATATGACAACAAAATCTATCTTAAAACTTCTTGATCCAAAAGAAATGAATTTACCGAATCTTTCGGTTGAATCTGATTTAAAAAAAGCAGAAGTAATAACCGTACCTGTTTTTGAAGGGAATGAAAAGGATCTAAATAAAACATTTCCATTTTTGAAAAAAGAAAAAATATCCGGAAAGAAAATGGAGAGAAAATGTATTATTACTAATAATAAACAATATAATTTTGTTGGCGTCGGTACTTCGGATAAAATAAATTATAGAAAAATGAGACGATTTTTTGGTACTGCCTATTTGGCAAACCTAGGTGGCAAGCCAAAATCTATCGGGCTATTTTGTCCATTAGAATGGATAGAAGCAGCAAGCGTAGGAGTAACAGTCGCTGGACTAAATTCTGGCATACTTAAATCGAAGCGCAAAAAGGAAAAACAGCCTACTGTATTTTTTATTCATCCTGATTTTAAATCCAAAAAAACTCAAGCCAATAAAGCCTTAAAAACTGGACAAACTATTGGTGAAGGAAAAAATATTATGAGAATTCTTGGTAGCCTTCCGCCAAATGTACTTACAACTGACAAATATGCCGAAGTAATTTTGGGATTAGCGAAAAAATGGAAAATAAAGTGTGAAAGAGTTAGCCAAACAAAACTCAAAAAATATACTCTATTAAACGCTGTTTCTTTAGGTAGTGAGCATAATTCTGAATTGCTTATTTTTACACTTCATCCAAAAAAAGGTAAAACAAAAAAAGCAACTGCATTTATTGGTAAAGGGCTTTGTTATGATTCTGGTGGACTTCAAAGCAAACAAAATCACATGAAATTCATGAAAGAAGATATGGCAGGAAGCGCATCAGTGATTGGTACTGTTTATAGTATAAAAAATAGTGATGCCGACTTAAAAGAAACTACTTATTTTGTTATGCCATTAGCCGAAAATATGATGGGCGATTCTGCTATGCGTGCAGACGATATCTATACCACGGGTGACGGACAAACAGTTGAGATAGTACACACTGATGCCGAAGGAAGATTAGCTTTAGCCGATGCCATTTGTTATGTAAAAAATAATTTTAAAAATGTACATAACTATTATACAATCGCCACACTTACAGGGAGTTGTATTATTGCACTTGGAGAACACTATACCGGCTTGGTTTGCAACGATATAGATTTGGCTAATGATGTAGTAAAAACATCACTAAAAACAGGAGATCATGCTCATGCAGGTCCGTGGGATATGGATTATGATGATAATAATTCTCCAAATGCTGATGTAGCCAATCTTGGTGAAAATAGTAGGGAGGCCGGATGGATAAAAGCAGGAATGTTTTTGTATCGTTTTGTACCGAAAGCTAAAAAAGCTGAACAACAAGCTAAATTTGCCCATTTTGATATCGCAGCCACTATTGATATGGATGAAAAGGGTAAGACATGGAGAAAAAAAGGATTGTCTTCTGGTATTGGTGTTGGGTTATTAAGAAAAGTACTAACTAAATAAATTATATTTTACCATTTCTGTAGAGATGCTTAACCCCGTATCTCTACGTTTTGGTATACCAAAATATAAAATACGAAATTGGTTATAGTAGGCACTTAGACCCTTGACACACCACTAAAAACATGCATATAATGGAAAGTTAATGAGTT
>JAOZLT010000203.1 GCA_029934675.1 Candidatus Altimarinota bacterium
GAATGGTTTTTTGTTTGATTTAGATAAAGAGTTGGATTTTGAAGATAGAGTTCTGAAGATTTATGAGGATCCTTTTCTTGCAAGTAAATTTTCAAAAAATCAGTCAGGTATTGCGGCCAAATTTTCTTATGTTGAAATGGTAAAAAAATATAGATCAATTTATATGTAGTGCGATTATATATGGTTATTTTTTTATATTCAGATACTTTATTAATAATATGCCCAAAGGAAAAGTAACTAATCTGGGAAGTGTAGCAGGTAAATGGCCAAAAATGATCGGACATGGTTCTGATGGAAGTGGGCATAAATGAAAGCATTAATTGAAAGGCTTTTCAGTTTTATTGAAAAGAAATTACTTGATACAGAAAATCTTTATCCAGAATATCCACCAATCTTTATTTTAGGTTTACCAAGAACAGGGTCGACTCTACTTCTTCAACTTTTAATACAAAGATATAAATTTTATTATTTTACTAACTTTACTGACAGATTTCATGGAAGTCCCATTGTATCATCTTACATCGAATCTTTTCTAAATTGTTACAGCCCAAAAGGGAATTATTCTAGTTACTATGGAAGGACAAAAAAGTGGAATGAACCTCACGATGGTACGAAGATATGGTCAAAGTGGTTACCATACGATCCTGTATATTTAAATGGTTCATACCTAAATGAATATCAAGTAAATGAAATTAGAAATACAATCTCGCGTATGGAAAAAATATATAAATGTCCTTTTGTAAATAAAGCTCAAAAAAATAATGGAAGGATCTTGGAGTTTAATAAAATTTTTCCAAATTGTTTGTTTGTAGTTATAGAGAGGGATTTAGTCGAAGTTATAATTTCAGTAAGCAATGGGTTCAAAAATTTGGATAAGAAAAATACATATTTTTCTTCCATGCCGAGCAACTGGGGAAAACTGTCTTTTAACAATGATTTAGAGGCAGTTTGTAATGAAATGTACTATACTCAGCGTGATATTGAACGTGATTTATCTACAATAGAAAACGATCGAAAAATATTTGTGACTTATGAAAATCTATGTAAAGTTCCACAAGAAGTTCTTAATGGGATTGCTGACGTGTATAAAAGTTTAAGTGAAAAAACACTACATGTAAGAAATACCATTCCTAAAGAATTTGAAAGAAGTAAAAAATCTGAATGCTCAAAAGACGTTAAGTTTAATATTGAAAAAGTGATTTCAAGTTTGGAAAATAGAGATGATAGATAATAACGAACATGAAATATTGCTCCTTGGGTTCAATCAAACCCATTACGGCATTTGTAAGAATTTTAAGGATGAACAATTTGAGGTAACTGCCGCTAGCAGGGACAGTAATTATTTGAAAAAAAGCTGTCTTCCTGATTTTTATATAAAAAGCTTTGAAGAAACTGATGTTGAATTATTTTTAAATACATTAATTGAATTAGGGGAGAAAAGTCCTCAAAAATATTTTTTAGTACCTGGCACCGACACGGAAGTTGATTTTCTTGTTACCTATAGGGATAAGTTGGAACCTTATTTTTTTATTAGTGCGCCAAATAGAGATAAATATGAACTTGTTACTGATAAATTTTTAATTCAGGATCTCCTTATTCAATCAGATTTTAAATATCCCAAAACTATACTTATGAGTGATGTTGACGAGATTGCACATGCCGTTCTGAATATCGGATTCCCCTGTATAGTCAAACCAGCTTTCGCTGGTGATTGGAAAAAACCTGCCTCCTCAGGAGTTATTGGTGAACATAAAGTGTTTATTGTTCATGATTCTGAGGAACTCAAAACTTTATGGGAAAAGGTTAGATCGGTTTCCTCGCGGTTGATTGCACAGACCATTATTAAGCCTGCTGAAGGGGGGATTTATTCATTTTGTAGTTACTCTGATTGTAACGGTAAGGTGCTGCACGCCTTTGTTACACAAAAACTCATTCAATATCCCGATGGTTTTGGTACCGCTTTGCTTTGTCAGACAGTCGAAGAATTAGATGTCTATGAGTTTGGTAAAAAAATCATAGAAACCCTTGGCGTTGACGGGGTCTGTGAAACTGAAATTATCCGCGATGCGTGCACAGGTGAACTCTATGTCATTGAAATTAACACTCGACATTGGATGCAGCATCGACTTTCAACGCGTTTGGGTGTAAATTACAGTATTTTAGATTTTTATTATCGAATGGGAAATGAACAAAAAGTTTATGAGATTTTGCAAAACAGTTCCCATCAGTCATGTAATTTTATCTGGTTTGACGATGTCGGATATCTTATTTACAGCATAAAGAATGTTTTTGATCCGAGTAAATATAGATTTAAGGATGTGTGGTGCAATAAGTGGGAATTTTCACTATTTTCTTTATCGGATTGGCGACCATTTGTGGGTTGTGTTAGGCAAAAACTGTCCCTATAGGAGCTAAGGTAGTTAGTATGAAATATTGGTATCTTAAAATTAGAAAATTGATTGTGGCTTATAATCAAATCGATAAACCCGAGAAATTAAGCTTGCAACAAATAATTTTAGATATTTTAAAATTGAAGATGAGGGGGGTGGCATTAGATGAATATTTTTATATGGAGTTTTATAGAATCGATAATATAGATTTAAAAAAACATTATTTAAGTAGAAAGAAATACTATAAATATATTAAGAAACAAAATCCATTTGACCGTAGAATTCTTACAAGCGATAAACATTTAACAAAATTAATACTCAATGATGTAGGAATTAAAGTTCCACCTACCTATTTTTTAGTTGGTAAGTCTTCTTATTCCAATATGGTTTCTGATGTAGATACTTTTAAAAAAAGAATCTGTGAAATTAACTGTGATACTTTTGTAATTAAAAAGAGGTATGGATCAGACTCTGGTGAAGATGTATTTTTTTATAAAAAGAATCCTTCCTTGACTATGCAAAAAAGTATAAGTGAGAAATATTGTTTAAATGAGGGTAACTTATTTAACTTCTTTAAGTATATAGGTGATGACCAATATATATGTGAACAGTATATCGATCAGCATGACAGTATTAATGAAATCAATGAGTCATCTTTAAATACAGTACGAACTATCACTTACAGAGAGCAAGGGATATTCAATTTGTTATGCTCTTTTATTAAATTTGGTCGATCTGGTATCCCCGTTGATAACTTTTCAAAAGGTGGAGTTGCATATAGGGTAGATATTGAAAATGGACTTCTTACTACTTCATTTAATAAAAAAAATACAATAATTAAAGGGGATACTTTTTTTGAGATTTATGGCTATGACTTTTATATACCATTCTGGGGTGAAGTCTTCGAATGTTCTTTGAAGGCATCTGAGGCTTTTTATCATTTAGGATTTCTTGGTTTTGATGTGGCAATAACAAATAACGGCCCGGTATTAATTGAAGCTAATACAAACCCCGATTGGTC
>JAOZLT010000204.1 GCA_029934675.1 Candidatus Altimarinota bacterium
GGGCCAATGCTCTGCATCTTGATGGTAGAACTACGTAGTGCAGGGTCTTGTTCTCGCCCTACCGGAGCTCTTTTCGCATTTAATGCAGCGATAGCAATAGCTGATTTTTGCTCAAATTCTGAAGTATCTAAAGCTGCCGATCGTGGCATCTCAAACTGAACTGGGCTTGCTTGTGCGTCCATCCCTTTTCTGAACTCACTTATGGCTACGGCAGCCGAAGTGACATTCATATCAACCTTGCTTCCTGTCCAGCTTGGAAGAGAGCTGTCTCCTGTGGTTGTATCACCACCGTCTGAAGAACACCCGGTACTGATCAATACCGCTGTGACAACAGATAGACCTAATATTACGTTTTTATTCATCTTACATCCTTTTGCAGGGTAGAGACCCTTGTCCAATAAGAATACTCCTTACACACTTATAAAAAGATGAATTATAAACAAATTATGTTTTTTAATACTCGAATGGTCTATTTTTTATAAACTTTAAAGTAGAGAAGTTCCCAGTTCATCTCGATACCGGTTGACACCTCATTGTAACCGAGGTGACGTTCTATACCATTCACTATTTCAACATCGTCTGCCTTATCAAGTCCAAACATCAACCGTGTATAATCGATCATCTCCTCAACAGTATGAAAGTTCCATGTGTATTTTTTTCGCTCGGCGCTCTCCACTGAGAGGCCACTCTGTTCAAGCTCCATGACAGTTCTTGCTTTATCTAAGAACAGCCCTTTATGTCCCATTGTATTGTGCTGATCGACAAAAATATTTAAAAATGCATCTACACTTGAATCTCTTTCTACATCGGCTAAAGCAAAAAGGCCACCCGGTCTTAAAAGACGTGCAACCTCTGTAAATAAAGGGCTTTTTTGCTCTAAATGGTGGATACCTGCAAGAGAGTAGACTTTGTCTATTGATCCAGATGCCAACGGTACCGCTTCAACATCGCAACAGAGGGTCTCATCACTATGATCGCAAAACGACAGAAATGCTTCAGACGAGTCTATAGAAATGATCTTCGCACTTTCAGCAATATAGTGTTTGAGGTAACAGCCGCCTGAAGGAATATCAACGATAACCTCATCCTTTTTTGGATCGAGGATCTCAATGAGTGGTCTGAACTCCTCCAAACGGACTAATGGGTATGTCATCATAGCTTTATGGTAAGAGATTCCCCGTTTTTCAAAGATATCTTTATAGCTGTCAAACATCTTCTAGCCTCTCTTCTATCATCTTGTTTACTGCTTCGACAATTGTATTTACTGCATCATTACGGTAGCCGCTCCCACCATGAACAAATACACGGAAGCAGGCATTGACCTCAAAGATCAACATCTCGCCTTTCTCATCTACATGGCAGTCTATCCCAAAAAAATCAAGCGGTAATCTCTCATAGATCTTGGCTGCCTTCTTTATAAGACTCTCAGGAATGTTCTGCAAAAACAGCTGTTCCTCTTCTTGATATCTGACATTATCGTCCATCAGTTCACTACGGCTTGCAGCATGTACTTTCCAGTTTTTGGCTACGATCATATGCCTTGGGTACAATTTACCGTCAACCATGATAAAGCGCTGCTTACGATACAAGCCGTCATCTGAACGGTAATTCACAAAGGCGCTCAAGTAGTAGTCTCGTCCGTCAAATGCGAATTGTTCAAGTTCGTCAAATCCACTTTCATCATTAAGTAAAAGCATCTTGTCACCCCCATGTGACCCGGCTTCACGGACAATGAGTGGAAATGCCATCTCACTCTCTTTCAGTATCTTCACAATGTCACTAACACCTACAGGTGTGATTCGTAGGGTTTTAGGTACATGGACACCCTCAATTCCACTAAGAAGTTCATAGATACTCTCACGTCTTGTCATCTTAAGTATTTCAGGCGTATTGATGATGGGGACATCTAGTTTATCTAACATCACTTCCGCCATTTCCAAACTTTTTTGGTTAGAATCTACATCGCAGATATTGTTGACAAAGAGATCTGGCAACTCTTGAAGTGAGATCTGCTTTGGTGAGCGTCCTCCTAACAATAACGTCTCCACACTGGCTTCACTGCTCTCAAGATACTCGTTGAGTGAAGCGTTCCCGCCAATGTTAGTTTTGAGATCTCTTAATGAGCCGTTATGCTCCTGCACTTTAACTCTGTTGCTATCTGGCACACCTAACAGGACTATAATTTTCTTAGACATGAATATCCTTACCTTGTACCTTCTCTATAAGCATCCACTCTATCGCCTCAACCATCTTTTTGATCAGTTTATGTTCATAGTATGCATAGTGTTTATCTTTGGAGAAGTAGTGTTTTGCTGTTGAGACATCAAAAAGAAGTAACTCACCACTCTTGGTAAAGGTACAGTCTAAACTGAAAAAATCCAACTTTATTTTCTTTGCAATTGATGAAAAAAGTGCTTTATGCTTGATACCGCCTGTTGTTAAAAATCGTCGTTCTTCCTCTCTTAGCGTAAACGACTTTTCTGCAAAAAGGTCATCTGTCTGTTGATCATCCTTGATCTTCCAGACATTAGAGATAATAAGGTATCCGGGGAAGAGTTGACCATTGATCATAAAATAACGATACTTTCTATAAAGCCCATCATCATTTTTGTAGTCTACAAACTCTTGAACAATAAATTCACGACCGTCAAATGCAAAACACTCAAGTCTATTCAACTCATTATCTTCAGCGATCAAAACACTTTCGTGTTCTGTCTCTCGACCTCTCTCTGAAAACAGAAATGGGGTTTTGATTATCTTACTCTGCAGCAACTCTTTTACATCTGCAAGTGTACGTGGTCTCACACTGAGCGTTTCTGGCATGGTTACACCTTCTACCTCTTGCATCAGTAGATATAGCCGTTCTTTGTCTGTATTTTCAACATATTCCGGTGCATTGACAACGGGACGTTTTGCATTTTTAACAAGCAGTGCGGCTGCTGAAAGTGTACGTGAAGATCCTATAGGGTCTGTGATACTATTGACAATAACATCAGGGATTGGCAACTGTTGATTTTTATCATTTTGGCTGCTTAGTAGAAATTTTCGAACAGAATACCGCTCTCTGTTTAGGTCATTTAACAAAGGGATCGTATTATCAACGACTATCTCTCGAGCATTTTCACCCATTCCGCCTGAGACCACTGTGATCTCATCTTTATCGTTTAGGCCTACTAACTCCAGTACTCTCAACATTCAAACTCCTGCAACCACTTTATATACATTATATTTTGATTGATTTTATGAGAAATTGACTTAAGAGAAGGTGATTATTGCAATGACCATTGCTTTACATTTGAGTTGAATTGAATAAAGTGAACAATAATAGTGTAGTGATTATATAAGTCTAAATATAAAAAGTTTCACCAGCTATCTAAAACAATTCCAGCACTTAATGTATTAG
>JAOZLT010000205.1 GCA_029934675.1 Candidatus Altimarinota bacterium
CATATCACGAGCAGGATGAGTTTCAGGAATATTTAGTTGATCAAAATTATAATATTCCTTCTCGATTTCAGGCCCCTCTGCCATTTCAAAGCCCATTTTCGCAAATACTTGCTCAATATCATCAATGAATTTTGAAATTAGATGACGATGACCCTCAGTTGGCTTTTTGCCAGAGACAGTAACATCAACCCACTCATCTTCTGCTATTGCTGATAGTTTCTCATGCTCAACTTCCCCATATCTTTTCTGAGTAGCCTCCCCAAATTCCTTCTTGGTCATATTTGCAAGCTTTCCGACCGTCTGCTTGTCTTCAACACTGAGGTCTTTGAGGGATTTCATGATTTCATTAAACAACCCCTGCCTGCCAAAGTATTTAACTTCAACATCTTTAATCTCCTGTTCGGACTTTGCAGCTTTCAAATCTGCAAGCATTTCTGGTTTGAGTTTTTCGACCTGCGTGCCGAGGTATGTTTGAGACTTCATAAAACATCATTAAATAACGACATCTATTCTAATGGATATCGGAGAAAAATGAAAATGATTATTGGAGTAATAACAATATCTCGATTCGAATCAGCACCACCAACTAAAACAGTATATTAAACTCTCTCCTTCATTTTTCAATTATTTAACCCTCTCAATCTTCGCCCCCAAACTATTCAACTTTTCATCTAATCGCTCATAGCCACGATCGATATAGTAAATGTTACTGATTTCGGTCTGACCCTCTGCAGCCAAAGCAGCCAAAAGCATAGCAGCACCAGCTCGAATATCGCAACTATTCACAAAAGCACCCTTTAATTTTACAGGTCCAGTTATCTCAGCCTGATAAGGATTAAGAATTTTTGGCTTAAGTTTCATCCTCTCAAGTTCATATAAATACTGAAGACGTCCATCAAATAAAGTTTCAAATATAAAACTGGTACCTTTTGCCTGAGTAAGAAGTGTTGTAAAAGGCGCTTGTAAATCTGTTGGAAAACTAGGGAAAATTGCCGTTTGCAATCGAATTGCACGAAGGTGTTTTGATGGCAATACCCGAACCATATCTTTACCAAGCTCAAAAACCACACCAACTTCACGCAGTTTCTGCCAAAAAATATCAAGATGCTCAGGTATAATATCCAATATATCCACCTCCCCCTGAGTAATTGCAGCTGCAAGAACTAAAGTACCTGCCTCAAGATAATCTGATGTTATTCGATGCTCGCACCCTTTAAGCTTTTTAACTCCATCAATTCTAAGTGTATGAGTGCCAATTCCAGTAATTTTTGCTCCCATTTTATTCAAAAATTCACACAAATCCTGCACATGAGGCTCAGATGCAGCAAGACGAATAGTAGTTTTACCTTTAGCTAACACCGAAGCCATAATAGCGTTCTCAGTTCCAGTTACACTTGCCTCTGACATTGTAAATTTTGCACCTACAAATCCCTTTGTGTGAAGATGTAATATCTCACTATCTTCCAAAACTTCAGCATTTAAAGCTTCAAGAGCTGTTAAATGTACATCCACAGGACGTTTTCCAAGTACACATCCTCCTGGAAAAGATAATCTAGCAGCTCCATTTCTAGCCAATAGCGGAGCCAAAAATAATATGGACGCTCGCATCTTACTTACCAACTCATGTGGAATTTCAACATTAGCAACTGCTCTAGCATTAATTTTTAAAGTATTGTCAGTAAATTCTGTTTCTACACCCAAAAAATGTAAAATATGTTGAATTGTATAAATATCCGCTATATCAGGTACATTTGTTAAAGTAATTGGCTGATCTGTTAAAAGAGATGCGGCAATTATTGGGAGTGCAGCATTTTTTGAACCACCCACCCGAACCGTGCCACTCAACTTCTGACCACCTTCAACTAAAAATTTATGACTATACATATTAATACGTTACTTAATAACTTGCAACTTAGAGGTTTTTATGTTATAATTATATAAATAAATACATACCCTAAATACTTCAACAACCCCACATGTCACTATTTTATATCACACTATTGGTTCTAACAACTCTAATTTGGGGATATATATTCTATAAAAAAGACTATCACCCCCAACCTCTGAAGATTATTGGTCAAAGTTTTATAATGGGGTTATTTGCTATGATTCCCGTATTTGGATATAAGTACGTTTATCAGCATTATCTACCTATGTTAGCGGAATACCAGATTTTCCAACCACTTCTAAATTCACCAATTCTTTCCGGATTAGGAGTATTTATATTCAATTTAATAATACTATCACTAATCCTACTTACATTTAGCGGAATTGTTTCAATTTTACTTAATTTTTTCAATCACTCAGTGCTCATAAACTTAAAAAATGCGATTAAAGATGAGCCCTTTGGATTTACCTTTATCAGTGTTCTAATCGGCATATTAATATTTATGCAAACTACACTACAAAGGTTCTTCTCAATTCCAATAGTCGGTACTGTTTTGGGTACAATATTGTTTTTAGCAATTATTGAGGAATATATAAAGCATCTAATGGTGCGTATTACCGATGATAAGAAATTAAAAGACATAGATGATGCAATTACACTAAGTATTGTTGTAGGCCTTGCTTTTGCATTCTTAGAAACAATTATCTACAGCATAGCCGTAGGTAATATCAGTATTATTTTTTATCGGACAATGATCAGTATTCCGATTCATATTGTCGCTTCTGGAATTTTTGGCTACTATTACGGATTAGCCCATTTTGCTAAACCAATTGTACAATTGGAAGGCTTTGACAAAACATATAAAAAGAAATGGCTTCCAAAAATCCTTTCACTTAAAAAGTCTACCCTTTATCACGAAGAAAAAATGGTAGAAGGTATCTTCTTTGCAACCCTATTCCACGCAAGCATGAACCTATTATTTGAACTTAGTTTAGGTTTTTTAGCAGTTCCATTTATAGTACTTGGAATTATAATGATATTCCACATGTACAATTACGGCCAAGCCGAAGATAAACTTATTTCTAGATTTAAACGTAAAAAACTTCAACTCAAAAAAGCCTAAGCCAATATCTATTAGTAATTCAAGATGGATGAATTAAATGAGTAAATTATGATGAATGAATAATAAAGTAGGTAATCAAAAATCTCCCATCACCCATCGCAAATCATGAATTTAATACTGCGTAATATCCAACTCCCCATTTACATCCCGACTAAAAACCAAACCTAACTTTTGTCGTAAATAGCCAATTGGCAAAGCATCAAGATTTGGCATATTTTTACCAAACTCATCTGCTAACATATCACCAAATTCCTCAAGGCTTATTTTACGAGACATACAGATTTTTTTAGTAATCTCTTCATTATACCAATTTTTAGAGTAAATTTCAAGATTATGTTTTAGCTCATAAAAAACCTAACCGAACAAACTATCGTTAGTTCATAAAAAC
>JAOZLT010000206.1 GCA_029934675.1 Candidatus Altimarinota bacterium
GTGCCTGCCCTGAATGCGGCGGTGCAGTTGAACATGAAGGCGGCTGCATGGTCTGCCACACCTGCGGCTATTCTGAATGCGCGTAGAGCCTTTAAGAAAGGATTACCGATTTTTTTAAAAAATCCGGTAATCCAGAAAGCAAACGGCTCCACTCGCAAGATTATGACACAAAGATTTATTATTAATCACTACTGTCCGTTACTCAATTTTTGTACCGGACAGTAGTGGGGTCAGGGTAAAATTAAATAGTCTATAAATGCTGTATTTAGCGCTGATATAGCATGTTATAAAGATTTTTTTCTGCATAATAACTTCGTTATATTTTTCATCATGTTCATTCGTGCAAATTTTTTCATGTACTAAATATTTTTAATAAACTGGATTTTTTATGACTCGCAGATTACCAACAAAAGGGACAATCGATTTTTTTAGTCAATATTTAGATGCACTCATTGCGCGTCTCCTTCAAGATACACCCTCTGAAAAAAAAGATAAAGTATTCTCTGAAGTAAGAAAAATCCAAGCCATTAAAAGCACTTTTTCTCATCTTGAACAACTTGAGCGTATAACAAAAGTTGAACCCAAACTGCTTTTAGGAAAAGATCAAACGGCTCATATGAAGATTGATTCAGGCTGGCATCAATTAGCATTAGAAAGCTTTGTCGATACTTTTGGTCGTTATGGTTCAGATGCTGTATCAAGTGTTGCGGAGGCAACATTTTATGCAAATGCATTTGCAATTGCTTTTGGATCATATAATCTTTTTTTTCGAGGAGAGCAATGCTATGGGTTTGAGCTACAAAGTAGAGCGGAACGTTTTTTGTCAGACCCCCTAACCCAAGAAGCAGGAATTACTAAACAAGAAATTGATGAGTTGAGACGGTTTCAAAAAGAGGTAGATTCAGATCTCGAACTGGAAAATTCGATAAAAAAACAAGGTGAAGTCCCTCACAAAGATTCGCCGTTATGGCTCCCGATTATGCAACATTACGATGAAACGTTTGGTACAAGATTACTTGATATTAGTAGCTCAGTTTATACTGGGTTATATTTTGCTTGTGTCGGCTGGGATGGAGTGATTGATACAGAGCATGATGGTATTTTGTACAGCTTTATGCTCGGCAGCTCAGGTTTAACCATGAGGGGCTTTTATTATGATCAGAAACCTGAGAATTTTGATGATGAAATGGATGATATCGCACCAGAATCTATAGAAAATAGTTTTAAGGATTGGGAGCATCCTGAAGTATTACGTTTATATAGGTCTTCTTCAGCAAGTGATAGAGAAATTGCTCAGGATGGTTATTTCATTGTAAAAGGTGCATTGAAAGAAGGTTATGGCTTTGGACAAGGCTTCAAATATAGAATCCCAGCTGAAGTAAAAGAAAAAATTGCTAAAGAACTTTGGTTAGTAGGATATACGCCAGAGCGTATGGTCCGAGGGCCAAAGGGACTAGCGGCACATAAAAAGTTGGCAAAGACACTTGGGGTACCTATTCTTTAATCTTAAACCCTAAATATAACAAATCGCTAGAGACCGAACACAACCGCCGCTGCGCTCTGGTTGTGTCGGCTCAGCTCGGCGTTAGAGCGAAAACATGGATACTTTATTTAAACTCAATTTCGAATCTACACTTGATATCGATCTTGAATTATTCAATAACTCACTCCCCTCCGATTTCAATATCGAGAAGAAGGACGATGGCATATACGTTCGTACATATTCAGAAATAGCAGAAGACGAGAGGTGCCAATATCTAATTGACAGGGAACTTGGCCGAATTTTTTTTTAACAAGCGTGAAAATTTCTGCAACAATGATTCGCACTCGTATTTCTTCAAACTACAACATTTGTTACAGAATCCACGGCCATTTGCCTGCTGACATTAAGCCCCAGAGATGGAGTTATAACCTGACAGTTCAATTGCGCCTCTGGTCAGTCGCTGTCGACCATACCGATTCACTTACGAAACTCATTTTGCTATTCCAAATCATAGAAATTGCCTATCCAGACACAAATGACAATAACCATTACCCTGTGTACGAAGACCATGCAGTGGCACCACACCCGCTGTCCGAATGTAAATTTATCCGTCATCTCATCACACATTCAGGCGACGTAAAAAGTAAACAGTTATTAAAATACTGCAAATATATCGGTGTCCCCGGTGTAATGCTCGATATTACTGACAATGACTATTGTCAGCTAATAACTTCAAAGCTGTTATTGATGCAAAAAGAGGCAGAAAATATAATAAAAATCGCTCTAACAAATCAATAAGCTGGACACTTTTCAGCGTCGATTTTTTTGGCTTTAACTTCAATTTTGGTTTGTGGCACCCGGCCTCTTTGTCATGGTGCCAGTTATCTCAGTCGTTATGCAAGCAATTAGAATCAAAGAAGGTTATAATGGCAACGAAGAAATCCAAAAAGCCTAACAAATTGACGAAACAACGAAGAGAAATTTTAGATTTATTGAATCAAGGTCACATGATCGAGATTGACAAATCGAATATGCCTTCAATATGTGGTTTGAGTATCCATCCACACCGCTTTTTCCTAACGGAAAATAGATATGTGACCAGAAAAGATAAGAATAAATCTGTTGAGACAAAGGGTAATGGTTTTGTGATATCAGAAAAAGGAAAAAAATATATAGAATTGAATCCATCTCTTGAAAAAAATAGTCTAATTTTGAGAATTAAGGAAAATTCTAAACAAACAGCTAATTACCAAATTGATAAAATCAAGTTATATGTTTTGAGCGTAGTAAAACATATAACTAAAAGATCTTGGGAATCAGTTCAAAATGATAGTTGGTTAAAGAATCAATTAGACACAATAGTAAACCAATTGTCTAAAGACAATCGAATCGTAAAGTCAATTATGAACGAATTTAGCTTGGGCTTGTTATCTGATATTCAAAATGATATCGAATATTTAAAATTTGGAGAGTACAGAGATGAAGAAGGTTATACTTGCACAGGGGCAAGCAAACAATCAATTGGTTTTAAAAAAACTAAAGGTTTGGTTATAGCAGAACTAAACATAAAAGCAGAACATAATAACTCAATTAAACAAACAGTTTATACCGGTCAGTCTGAATCTCAAAACAAAAATATGAAGCTTTCTTTAGGGAGTCCCTTTTCACTTTTTCTTATAATTGTAACATTAATTTTTCTTTGGGTCGCTTTTTTTTAAGTCATTTATATTTATGTTTAAATTGCTAACCCGCCAATTCACCGGACAGCAAACAACCGCTGCCGGTGATCGGCAAACGTTCGCTAGGAGCAGATATGAAGCTTTCAAAATATAACCCCAACAATGCTGACGAAATCGAACGGCTATTCATTAAAACATTTTCAGATTCAGAAGGTCCGTCAGAGGGGGAACTAATA
>JAOZLT010000207.1 GCA_029934675.1 Candidatus Altimarinota bacterium
TATTGAGTTTCGTGAACAGGAAAAGATATCAATAATTTATTGGAACTTTCCACTTGATGATTTTAAAACAGGAACCATACCTGCATGGTATCTAAATAACATGACTGCTGATTTTGAAGTTATGAGAAAAGCAGGAGTTAAAGCCATTGTTAGATTTAGCTATACTAAAAAAGCAACCCCACCTTATGGTGATGCCCCAATTAATATTGTACTACATCATATTAAACAATTAAAACCAATACTTTCAGCAAACAGCGATGTGATTTTAGTATTACAAGCCGGCTTTATTGGAGCTTGGGGCGAATGGTATTATACCGATTATTACTCTACTTACCCAGGAGTAATTTCCCCCGAACAATGGGAATGGAGAAGAAGTATAGTAGATTCACTTCTGGGTGCAATATCCAATAAAAGAATGGTGCAGTTGAGAACACCGTCATTCAAAAAGAACATACTTGAGCAGCCTGAATATACTCCTGTTACGCGGGATATTGCTTTTAATGAAACCCCAATTAGCAGAATAGGACACCACAACGACTGTTTTGTTGCAAGCTATACCGATTGGGGAACTTATCAGGATACAGCCGTTGAAAAACCATACCTTCATGAAGATACAGAATTCACAATGATGGGTGGTGAAACTTGTAACGTTTGTTCATACTCAGATTGTGGAAATACATTACACGAATTAGAAAGATTTCATTGGACTTACCTCAATATTGATTATCATACAGGTGTAATTAATGAATGGATTGAGCAGGGATGCTTTGATGAAATTGAGAAAAACCTTGGGTACAGATATCGTTTCACCACAGCCAATATCCAAGATGAAACAATTCCAGTTGGTGAATTTAATCTTACACTAAATATTGTAAACGATGGATGGGCAAACCCCATGAACCCACGAGATATAGAAATTATCCTAAAGAATACCACAAATAGTAAAGAGTACTACATTCCAATTGATACTGATCCAAGGTTGTGGCCGTTTAACGACACAATAAGCCTAAATATAACTTGTGGAATCCCTGAATCAATGGAAGAAGGTGATTATCAGATCTTTTTAAATATGCCTGATGCTGAGTTCAATCTATCATCTCGTCCCGAATATTCAATAAGAACAGCAAATATAAATACATGGGATGCTGTGTTAGGTTATAATAACCTGCTACACACTATCAATATTAATCAAAACAATCAAGGGAATCTATACAGTGGAGCAAGTTTTTTATCACCAAAAAATCAGCAAATTCCAGAAAATATTAATATTATAATTGACGGAAGTAATCAAGACTGGTTGCAAATACCAATTTTATATAATAACCCTTCGCAGCAAGTGCAAGTGTTAAAAACATACAATACTAGTGATACTCTTTTCTTTATCACTGAGGGTACATTATTACATCCAGAATATCGCTTTTTTATTGACGCAGACAATAATACTTCCACAGGATATTCATCTACACATTGGGAAAACAGCGGAAGTGATTATTTAATCGAAAACAACATATTGTATTATTATTCAGGCACTAACAATGAATGGGATTGGACATTGATAGACGAATTAATTTTTGCGCAAAATGATACAATTTCAGAGTTTAAACTTGGTATAAATCAGCTTTCAGAGATTCCACTACTATCGATTTACAAAGTTTCATACATCAACAACTATCAAAATAATACAGAAGCCACATACATACCAACAGTAGGATCGCAAACCATAAAAGTTAAGAAAAACTTACTTTTTAATCCACCTCAAGCAATCAATGCAACAACATACTCCAATAACAATGTTGTTTATTGGGTTAATAGCACCGAGAAAGAAGTTTTTACAGTTGTTGAAAGATCTGTTGATAATGGATTGTTTACCAATGTGTTTAGCTCAACCAATAATGAAGTCTCATTTACTGACAAGTTAGCTGACGTTGGAATAACATATTCATACAGAACATATTATACAGATATGAATAATCAAACTAGTAGATCAAATATCATTAATAAAATAGCCGAAAACGAAAATAATGCATTTATTGAAATAAAGCTGGATGGTAGCTCCGATGACTGGAATATATGCCAACCATCTGCTACAGGATATGAAGATGGAATATCTTCTGTAAAATATTACAATACATCCGACAGTTTATTTTTTGCACTTGAAGCCGATTCAATAACAGAGTACAGTTTAAAGTTTAGTAATTCTCAAAACAATAGTTTTAATATTAAAATTCAGCAAGATTCAGTATTTGAGTTCTCCAATGGTACATGGCAATTTATAAAAACAATATCGAGTTACCGAGATGATAATTTTTTGGAGGCAGGATTAAAAATATCTGATATTATAGCTGATACAGTTGATTACTTTCATAGTACTGCATCAATAAATAACAACATACTATCAACAGGTTACGAAACTATTTTCAGTTTTTTAAAATATGACATCTTAGATTATCCTCAAAATTTCAAATTAGCACCATCAGTGAGTGATCCGTATCGTAAAATTAAAGTAAGATGGACATATGATAGTAAATTTGAAGGTATAATAATCGAAAGGTCAACAAATGACAGTCTTCAATTTGAAAGAATTATTGACCTTCCCGGATCCTCCAATTATTACCTTGATCCCGGTTTAGATAGTGCCAACACTTATTATTATCGTATGTTTTCATATAGTGGCATAATCCGGTCAGCTTACACTAAAATTGAGCATCTGAAACCAGGCTCACCAAGTAGTATTAACGAAAGCATAAACTATGTTGGTGAGAATATACAAATCCTACCAAACCCAGTTCGTAACACTTCAAAAATTATTGTAAAAACTCTTTCCACTGAATATGTTTCAATTGAATTGATAAACTTGAATTCAACTAAAATACGTGATATTTACAAGGGTAATGTTAGTGAAAGCATGGAGATAAACTTTAGCAAAGGTGAACTATCTGCTGGCATTTACATATTACGAACTACAGTTAGAGGACAACAATTTGCTAAAAAACTAATTATTTATTAAGTTGATGAAAAAAAAACATTGGTTAATATATGCAGCCATAACCACAATATTTTGGGGTGTGTGGGGTGCTTTAATAAGTATGCCAGAAAAAGCTGGTTTCCCAGGAACATTAATATATGTTGTTTGGGCAATTACAATGATTATTCCTGCAATATTTGCACTTAAGCATATCAATTGGAAACTCGAAAAGGACTTTAACTCAATTCTTTACGGATCAATAATTGGATTATTGGGTGCTGGAGGGCAGCTCATCCTATTTACAGGAGCAATTGTAAATGGTCCTGCCTATTTAATATTCCCTATTATTTCGCTCTCTCCGATAATTACAATTTTATTATCAGTTATATTTCTTGGCG
>JAOZLT010000208.1 GCA_029934675.1 Candidatus Altimarinota bacterium
GTTTTGGTGATAGAAGAAAAGCAATGCTTGAAGATATCGCAATTCTTACTGGTGGAGTGTTGATAAGTGAAGAGCTAGGAAGAACATTAGAAAGCGTTACTCCTGAAGATTTAGGTTCAGCTTCTAGTATCATTATCGACAAAGACAACACAACGATTATCAATGGTTCTGGAGACAAAACAAATATCGAAGATAGAGTTGGTCAGATAAAAAGACAGATAGATGAGACTTCAAGTGATTATGATAGAGAGAAGCTTCAAGAGCGTCTTGCAAAACTTAGTGGAGGAGTTGCTGTTATCAAAGTTGGAGCGGCTACTGAAACTGAAATGAAAGAGAAAAAAGATAGAGTTGATGATGCACTTTCTGCTACAAAAGCAGCAGTTGAAGAGGGTGTGGTTATCGGTGGTGGAGCAGCACTTTTACATGCAAGTTCAAAAGTAGAACTTGAGCTTGCAGGCGACCAAGCAATTGGTTTTGAAATTGTAAAAAGAGCACTTCAAGCACCTCTAAAACAAATCGCATCCAATGCAGGATTTGATGCTGGTGTTGTAGCAAATAATGTAGCTACACATGAGAATGAAAATTATGGATTTAACGCTGCAACTGGTGAGTATGTAGATATGTTTGAAGCAGGTATCATAGATCCTGTAAAAGTTGCTAGAGTAGCACTTCAAAATGCTATCTCAGTTTCAAGCCTACTTCTTACAACAGAAGCAACGGTAACTGATATAAAAGAGGTAACACCTCCTTCAATGCCTCCAATGCCTGACATGGGCGGAATGGGTGGAATGCCTGGTATGATGTGAGAACCGTAAAAAAAACGAGAATTTCTTCTCGTTTTTAGGTTCGGAACCCAAACGGTCGGAGCGTAGCGAAGCCGTGCGGGTATCAGACAGAAACCAAATAAACTAACCAATTTTAAAAGTCAAAAACAATCAATAAGCTAATCTTTTGGCTTCTTAAATTACCAATCCATCTTTTGATTACTTCTTCTTGAAGCACTTCCTTTTGCAGTCATCCCTTCTTCTCCTTTTCCAGCCCATCCTGAGCTAGAAGATAGGTTTATATTAAACGAATGTTTATCTGCTGAGGTATTAAATCTATTGTAAACAAGCCATGGTGAAGGCTTATAAGTCATTCTATCTCTAAATGGTGCTTTGGGAATTGTGAGTTTTATCTCATCTTCACCATCTGACTCCATGACATTTGAAGTAGCACTTATAATTTGACCTGAATTTTTATCAATAAAGTCATCATGATTTACGCCTTTAAAATCACTAAATCCTCCACCATCACTATATTGAGCTATATCTAAAACATACCAATTGATATTGTCTTCACTCGCTTTTGCATGTGCGTACTTGAAGATATCTATAGGTGTATTACAATTTTTACAATATATCTCATGATAAACTCTTATCTGATGGTTTTTACCTGTCCCATAATAGTTAGGGGTATGCAATCTTCCATAGTAAAAATCAGCTGATTTATCACTACTTGTCGATGATGAACCGCTGATCCCATCACTATCTGTAACATTTAAATCTATGATAGTCAATCTCATCGGATTTTTTGCTGTAGTTTTATCTCTTGCAAAATTGATATTTATTATTGTATTTGCTACTCCTGCATCAAATTGTGTTGTAGCGATATCAAATACAAAACTATTACCAGCTCCAACTCCACGATGTGTTTGACCCTCTATATTATCCGCCCAATTAAGGGTATTTATTATATTTCCAAGTTTACTATACTTTACTAACAGATCCGTAGCTTTAGCATAATGCAAAGAATCATAATTTACCAATAACTCTCCAGCCATATTATATGCTTTTATCGTAGCATTTAACTCCGCATGCATCACATTGAGCCCATTTACATCATGTATCTCATTTGCAAAATAGGTAAAATCTTTCACCCCATTTTTAAGTCCCCACTCTTCTATCGTAAGGTATCCAGCTGTAAAGCTCATAGTGGATGTAATTGTAGCTATAAATCGCTCATCATCTACGGTATCATTTTCATCTACTAGTGCAAATTCACTACCTTCAATCTCAAAGATACTAAAATCCAACTCCCCTACTTCTGAGTAATTTATATCTTGCGATATAATTCCATCGGTAAAATTGATACCTGATATATCTAGAGTTCCCTCTACACAGTTTGGATCTTTATCTGTAAAGTTGATATCAAATGAAGTTTTAATACTCTCATTATACCCCACAACAGATTTTCCATCTTTATCCACAGCCGTCAAATCAATCTTAAAAGCTTCTCCTGCTTTAGCATTTGTAGGCAAGACAAAGACAAAGGTATCTGGTCGAACAGAAAATGCATCTGTAGAACACGCTGTTTTAGCTTCACCATGTTGATCTTTCCAATAAAACTGTACTTTCTTATCCCCTTTGATAGGGATGGAAATATCGATACCTTTTATATCACTTTCTATATTACCTTCAGAAGCACCACCCATATTAGTATAATCAACATTGCTCATTGCGTTGATTTTGCTATTATCATTCTCTAGCGTGTGATAGTTTATTGAAAAAGTAGCTGCTTTATTCCAAGTAAGATGAAACACCATGTCTTTTTCACCACTATCACCCTCTACGACAGAGGCATCTCCTATAGTAAGAATAGGCTTATCAAACTCCACCGTAGTAGCTGGACACATAGCAGCATCATTCAAGCCAGCAGCATGAGGTGCTGTTGATATAGCTTTTCTTTCACCTGTAAGCCTATCAATCTCATAAAAACCATCTTTATGGGTCAAAAGAAACAATCTATCCGTACTATCAGAGAACATAACATCAAGTTCACTAGCATACTCTAAACCATCTCATATCACTTGATACTCATACTTTCCATCGCTATTTTTTGTATTTATATCGATTTTAAGAAGTTTACCTGTGTGAGATACTACATCACCATCTGAATTTTTATTTTCTTCTCTATTCATGGCATAGATATAGCCGTCTTTCATAGTCATATCCCAAAAAGAGGCAGCATATTTAAGATATTTTGTTTCTATCACTTTCATTTTTTTTGTACTAATATCTATCTTATAGACTCTATCAGTATAGCCATTTGGACTGGCTAGATAATAATATCCTGCATCATCAAAAGTTGCTGAGTAATGTTGCTTATCAGGCACTCCTTCTATAGTACCTAGCTCTGTAACAACACCATTTTTATCTATTTTAAGTAGATTGTTTTTAAAGGTGGCATATAAAAAGTTATCTGTAGGGTTGTAAGCCAAAGCATTGTATATATCCTTATAAGCTTCCCCTATCGGATCAAATACAAATGGCGATTGTTCTCTATTGATAGAGTGCAAGTATATACCACTATG
>JAOZLT010000209.1 GCA_029934675.1 Candidatus Altimarinota bacterium
AAGAAGTAAATCATTTTCTAATGATAAAAAACAGCCTATCTTAATTGTCTGAACCCCGATTTTCGGGATTAAAGGATTGTATGGATTTTGTAGATTGATTATTAGAGCAAAAACTCTTTCTCTTACATTGTTACTCTCGGATTTGCATACCAGCAAACAGGTAGATGAGGTCATCGTTTGTGATCTAGCGGATGTTACATCAATACAGGTATTTCCCAAAAAGATAAACTAACGTTTCTGTCGAATTCTTCAATATAAAACTTAAAGGTTCCAAAGCTCTTGTTCGTGGTATAGCTGACACTAAATTCTTTTTATATCATATAACTAAGATTTATGGGTGAATTATTAATTCAAGGAAAAAAACTCCTGACCCGAAACCTCTACTGGTATTTTATGGGCTAATCCCTTCAATAAATAATATTAATGCTATTTTATTTAGCACTTTAACTCAGAACTTGGAGTGGTTGTAATTGTAAGAAATAATTAAGTACAACCAATAACGACCACTTCCGTCGATAAGTTGTGGATTTTTCATTTAAAACACCAACAATATCAATCCTCCAATCAACATCAGATAGAAGCTGAATGGGCGGAGTGTATGTTTGGCAAGGAACTTAAGAAGCCAGTTTATTGTGAATAGAGATACGATAAATGAGGTCGCGGTACCCACTAATGTAAATGTAGTATCAGGCATAATAGCGCCATTGCGGATTGAGATTAAAGCATATACGTTAGCTGCGAGAATCGCTATTCCGCCAAGCATAAATGAGAACTTAGCCGCGGCATCACGCTTTAATCCGAATAGCATACCAGTAGCAATTGTGGTACCAGCGCGTGAGATTCCTGGAATGAGAGCCAGTGCTTGGGCGGTTCCGATAATAAGAGAGTGTTTAAGGTTTACATTTTCTCCTTCTCCTTTACCACCCTTCCATTCCGCATATAAAAAGAATAGTGAAAGTAGAATCAGAAATGTAGCTATATAATGCATTTGCCTAAATTGATGACTAATTTCACTACCAAATACCAAACCTGCAATAATAGCGGGGATTGTACCGATTATTAGTTTTGCAACAAGAGTATTTTTATCGAATGTCCATTTGGTAATCATATGCCACATTTCTTTTATTACATTTAACCAGTCTCTCCAGAAGAAGAAAATAATTGCAAGCAGAGAACCACCATGAAGGAATATATCAAATATTTCAAGATTAGTAGCACTTATTGCTTCTGGTAACTTTAAAAAATGTTCTGCAATAGCCAAGTGTCCCGAGCTGGAAATTGGTAAAAATTCGGTAACTCCCTGTAAAGTTCCTAATATTATAGCGCTCATTTCTGTTGATGCGTAAAACTGAGTTTCCACAATCCTTTTTGCCAAATATCCTGTAACAATATAGCGAGGCATACGGCCAAGAAAAACACCAATAGTAAACTTACCGAGAGGCATTTTGAATATTCCAGCTGTCCACGTCATTATTTTAAAAGGTACTGGGGTAAGTCCTGCGATTATAATCCCCCAAACGCCATATTTCTTAATAAACTGATCTCCTTTTTTTAATCGTGTTTTTCCGAATAACCATTGTACAACTGGAGCGCCAAATATTCTCCCCATAAAATAACCAATATAAGAACCAATAAGAGCTGCCATTAAAACTGCAAACATTACATTCCAAAAAGGCAGACCCATTGTAGTGCCCATAGCAACAAATCCGTCTGCGGGCACAGGGAATATAAACTGTTCTAATGATGTTAAGGCAAAAATCCCCCAATATCCGTATTGATGAATGATATCTCCTACGATTTGTATTAAGTGTTCCATAGTTTCGATTGTGGGGCGTCGCTAACGTTCAGTGGAGCCAACTTCGTTGTGGAGCATCGCTAACTCTTTGTGGTTTGTTTGCAGAATTACAACCACAATCGCCCCACGCGACGAAGGAGTTGCTCTACAACCTGCCTGCCGCCTGCCCTGCCCCCCACTATTGTTCATTGGTTTCAGGTTCTGCTAATTTAGTAATAACCACCTTCTCAATTTTCTTACTGCTCATTTCTTTAACTTGAAAAATAAGGTTTTCAAATACAATTTTTTCACCAAGTTTTGGGAATCGGTGTAGTCGCTCTAAAATCAAAAGACTTATTGTCTCATGTTCAGGAAAATCTAATTCTAAGTTTAAAGAATTATTTAATTCTTCAACATCAGCTTCACCATCAGCTTCCCATTCATTTTTACCTATCTGATGTACTAACTTTTCTTCACAATCCTGCTCGTCAACTATATCTCCAACAATTTCTTCCAGAATATCTTCCATAGTAACTAATCCTACAGTTTCACCCCTTTCATCCACAATAATTGCTAAATGCATATGTCGTCTTTGGAATTCATGAAATAACTTGCTAATAGATTTGGTTTTAGGGGTAATGATAGGAGTGTTGAGTTTGAAATCAGAAAGGATTTTATCTTTACTATCAGGATTATGTAGAAATTGGAGGATATTGTGTACGGTTACTACTCCAACTATGTTATGCATAGTATCTTTATACACAGGTATTCGGGAGTGTGAATGCTCAAGGAAAAAACGTACAGCATCATTGATTGGTGTATCAATTCTTAGTATCTCCATATCCTTTTTAACAGTCATTACCTCTTCGGCAGTAGTATCACTGAATTCAAGCACATTTTCAATTAACTCCTGTTCTTGTTCCTCTATTACACCTTCTTTTGTGCCGATATCCACAAGTGCCAAAAGCTCATCTTCACTCACGGAATGAAGTGGTTGATGAAGCTTGAGAGAGTTTAGTAATCCTTGAGTAAATTTTTCAAATATCCAGATTACAGGAAAAAGGATTTTAGTTAGAAAGAGTAGAGGATGAGAAAATATGCGAGCAAATTTCTCTGAATATTTTTGTGCAAATGTCTTAGGTGTTATTTCTCCAAAAACCAGAATGACCAAAGTCAGAAGGCCAGTAACAATACCTATTGCAGTATTTCCGAATGCCTCGACAGCCCATATAGTTGCAATAACAGTAGCGAGTATGTTTACAAGATTATTGCCAATCAGGATTGTGATAAGGAGTCGTTGTGGTTTGCTTTTTAACTTTGCAATTGCACGGCTTCCATATTTTTTACTTTTGGCAATTGCCTTTACTTTGGCAGGTGAGAGGGCAGTTAGAGCTATTTCAGCTCCCGAAAAAGCTCCTGAGAAGAGTATAAGAAGGATAAGAAGCAATAGTTTTGTATACACAATTTTATTTGATTAGATTTAGCACTATTAATCTTAGCAAATGTATTAAAAAGTCTCAAGTGCGAGTACTTTATTTTAGAATAAAGTATATAGTTAGTT
>JAOZLT010000210.1 GCA_029934675.1 Candidatus Altimarinota bacterium
GACACAAAGTATTTGGTAACACTATGATTTTAGGTGTATTTCCTGAACTTTATGCTATTCTCGGACTACTTGTCGTTATCCTCATTAATGGAACAATAGCAGGATAAAAAGTCTATATGAAAATAATAGCATTTATCGTATTAATTATTATCTCGTCATTATCTGCAATTGCTCAAGAACCAATAGAGGGTGTATGGAATATGTGCAAAGACAATACTAAGATTGAGATCTATCCTAAAGATGGAGTTTGGTTTGGGGAAATCATTTCTTCAGATAACCACAAAGCTAAAGTTGGGACAGATATTCTTTTAAACTTTAAGAAAAAAGGAGACTCTTGGGAAGGTCAAATATATGCAGTTAAAAAAGATAAATTGGTAAATGCCGTTATTGAACCGGTTGATAATAAGTTGTTGGTTGAAGTGACGGCTGGCATATTTACTAAGAATATGGAATGGCTGAAGGTGCCATAATAAAATAAAAGCAGATTCAGAGTATACAGTTCATTGTGAAAGCACCTCCCTCCGAGACTAATGATTGACTCTAAAAGGGTGAGCATGAGTAAATATATATATTAGGCATAACAAAAAAAAGTGATATATATATAGTTAAATTCAATAGAAATTATGCAAAATAAACTAGTGATTTTAATAGCAGTATTTATGCTAACAATATCTTCTGCTATGGCTCAGGAAGAGGAAGTTGAGAGTGATTGGAAGTTTGCAGGCAACGTGGTTTATAGTTCCCGGCCATATATTGGATCTTTTTTAAAAGAAAAAACGGATGGTATTGTGGATGGAGGGATGTTTGCCACAAGTAATACGATGGATCTTGGCAATAGCAATGCTGCTATGGTGGCTCTAATTGTGCAATACAAACGTTTTGGGGTTATATTAAATTATATGCCTACCAACTTTAATGGGCAAGGAACTGCTCTAATCGGGTCAATAGATGTGGGTCAAATAAAAACGTCACCATTGAATATTGATATTGGGATTCGAATGTATTTATCCAATGTTTACTACAATATAGTGCAAACACCAAATATGATATTCGGATTAGGAATTGGCTTTGGGGCAACGGACGTTGATATGGATGTAATTCCAGAGTTCGTGTCTGAAGTAGGTATTCGGCATCACGGTATACAACCCTTTGGTTTTCTAAGTATGCACATGATGAATAACTATAAGAGATTTTTATATGGGTTCGTGTTTCATGGTATAAAATCGACCTTGGCTATCGGCTGAACGAGAAACGCTATAAATTTGATATTATTGGTGGTTATCGTTCTGTAACTTTTGATGCTGAAATTAATACTTCAACAGGCAAAGCAGAAAGCAAGATGTTATTGAAAGCTCCCTTCATTGGGGTGAATATTGTGTTTTAAAGATAAAAGTAAATATCTGACCTTGGTAGACATATTATTTTGTTGAATATTTCAAAAAAAACGGTTTTGAAATTCAGTCAGAGTGATATGTTTCGTGTTCTCCCTGATGATGATAAGGAGTTTACACAACTTTGAATCAAATAAATCAATAAATTATGCATAAGTACATTCACTTATTATTGCTAGTCTTATTTTTTGGTAGTTTGCATGCTCAGGAAACCATCTTTGAAAGTGATTCACTGGAAACCAACGAAATGCTGATATCGCCTGGTGATATTTCTACCAATATTAGCAAACTTTCAAGCCGGCTCATTGAAATTTCTGATATTGTCAATACTGATGAAGATATTCAAGATGCTGATCTGGTAACACGGGAATATACCTTATCCCTACAAGCTGATAAGGAAGAAATCATGGAGGATTTGCACACTATGTCGTACCAACGGCTTGAAAATCGTTTGAGGGCATGGTATAATTACGACAGCAAATTTCGCGCTTTAATAAATACAGTAAAAAACCGGGTTAGTGAGTTGGAAACCATTCAATCAGAATTAAATGTAGAATTGGAAAAGTGGCAAAATATCAGGGGAAATCTTATTAGAGAGAATTATCCAGAGGAAATTCAACAAAGCACCGATACGGTTGTTAAATCATTAGACCTAGCTCTTATAAATGCAAATACCAGTTCTGACAGCATATATATAATTCAAAAAAGACAATCACAACTAATCATATTTATTGAAGATATGATACGGCTTCTGGAAGCAGAACAAGAAATTATCCAATCTAATTATTTTATTATTGATGCTAAACCAATCTGGTCAGCTAATGACAGTACTACCAATATAGCACCTCTTCGAGCCGATCTTGCGAAAAATCTGAATGAAAACTTTGACATCCTGAAAATATACCTGAGATCGAACAGCAGCATCGTAATGCTTCAGCTTTTGTTTATTATCGGTTTGTTTATTGGTTTTGTCCTGCTAGGTAGGATGTGGCCAACTGAAGAACTGGATATTAACAGCCTGCGGGAAACTCAAGCAGGGGTTATCATTAGGCTACCTTTCTTTTCTTCACTGATTATTAGTATTATTATCAGTATATTTTTCTATTCCAACCGTCCATTGATGCTGGGGAATTTTTTACTGTTACTTATGATTATTTCATCGGCTGTAATACTGCCAATGCTGATTACGAAAAAAATTAGAATTCCTGTAATTTTATTGTTGGTTCTTTTTATTATCAATTCTATCCAGGATTATCTCCCCGTGAACTCCTTTCCCAATCGTATAATCATTTTATTTCAGAGTGTCGCTGTTTTATACTTGATCTATCTTATTTTTAAAATAAAAAATGAATTTGGTTTTAGACAAATTGGATATAGAATTCTTAGACTTTTATTAATGATTTTCGGACTGATGCTGGTCATTGCTTTTATCGCTGATATCATTGGAAGTGTGAAACTTTCCTATTTTCTGCTGAATTCTACGATTAGGACTCTCACTTTCAGTTCCGTTATTGTTACCGGCGTTATTATTATAAACAGTATGATGATCCTTTTTATTAAAGGCAAGCACACTCAGTCGATTCCAATGTTTGAGAAACTGAAGAGTCTGATTGATAAGTTCATTAGACCTTTAGTAAATTGGGTGGCCTTTCTTTTATGGTTCATCGGAACCCTTATTTTTTTCAGATTGTACAGGCCTTTTCAGAATTGGATAGGAAACCTGATGGATACTGAATTTATGATCTCTACGGTGTCAATTTCCGTCGGAGGTATCATTAGGTTTAGCCTAATCGTTTTTTTTACCTATATCATTATACGGTTTGCTAAAAACATTTTTAAAGATGAATGGGTAAGAAATTCAAGTTTACCCCGTGGTATGGCAGAAGCATTGTCGATGTTAATTCGTTATGTTGTTGTCGCTTTTGGTATTTATCTCGCCCTTGA
>JAOZLT010000211.1 GCA_029934675.1 Candidatus Altimarinota bacterium
CCAACTAGCATATACTTTTTCTGGATCTGCCTTGTCAGAATTTCTTGGATCCATTAGATCAACATAAGCTTCTGACAATTTCAAATCCTCATATTGTTGATACTGATCATCAATTGCTAAATTCAAAACATCATTAGTTTCATTTGTCTTGCAAGAATAAACTCCAAGAACAATCAATAGAATAAAACACTTTATTTTCATAATTATATATTGTTTACGACACAAATATAACTAAGTTTTTAGTTTAAACTAATTTTTTAGTTTAAAAATATTTGTAACAAGCAAATCATTCCATCGTCATATCAATAAAACCAACCCATTGTGATCGATATTTTTCTTCTTTGTCTTGGCCTAATTTTTATGATCTTAGGTCTTGTAGGGTCTTTTCTCCCAGTACTTCCAGGTCCTATTACAGGTTGGATTGGTTTGCTGATTCTTCATTTAACAAAAGTTGTACCACAAGATTGGACTTTTCTAGGAATCACATTATTCATTGCTGTATTGATTTGGTTTTTGGACTATATCATCCCAGCTATGGGCACTAAAAAATATGGAGGAAGTAAATACGGAATTTGGGGAACAACCATAGGTTTGATCATTGGGCTAATCTTTTTAGGACCCTTAGGAATTATTATCGGGCCTTTCTTTGGAGCATTTATTGGAGAAATGTTATATGATAGTAAAGATTCTGACAGAGCTATAAAAGCAGCATTTGGTTCTTTTATTGGTTTTCTTTTTTCAACAGGAATTAAATTTTTGGTAAGTTTAATCTATCTTGGATTGTATATCTCAATCTTCTGGGATTATAAATCTTCTTTTTTTTAAGCAAAAAAAAAGCAACCCGTTTCAGGGAAGCTTTCCATTGGTTAACAAAACCACGGCACTTTTTAAAAAAGTACCAAAACAACACAACTTTGCTACTTTATTTTAAAGCAGCCGACAAATATAGTCCTTTTTGTATACGCTACAAATCTTTTTTCCTTTTAAAACAAAGCTGATTTTTACCAATTGATTATCTTTGCGCGTCTAAAATCACATTGAAAATTTGTAACAATGCAATTATCAGAACAAGAAATTGTACGTAGAGAAAAACTAGCGAAATTAAGAGAAATGGGAATCAACCCATATCCTGCAAATCTGTATCAACTTGATAGCAACTCAAAACAGATCAAAGAAAGTTTTGAAGAAGGTAAAAAAGTTATCATTGCTGGTCGATTAATGTCTCGTCGTATTCAAGGAAAAGCTTCGTTTGCAGAATTACAAGATGCCGAAGGTAGAGTTCAAGTGTATTTTAACAGAGATGAAATTTGTACAGGAGAAGACAAAACTTTGTACAACGATGTTTATAAAAAATTACTTGATATTGGTGATTTTATTGGTATTGAAGGAGAGTTATTTACAACTCAGGTAGGAGAAAAAACAGTCATGGTAAAAAACCTCACCTTATTAAGTAAAGCGTTAAAACCGCTTCCATTACCAAAAACAGACGCTGATGGAAATACGTATGATGAGTTTAACGATCCAGAATTAAGATACAGACAACGTTATGCTGATTTGGCTGTAAATCCACATGTAAAAGAGGTATTTGTGAAGAGAACAAAATTGTTCAATGCAATGCGCTCTTTCTTTAATGATGCTGGATATTTCGAAGTAGAAACCCCCATTTTACAACCAATTCCTGGTGGAGCAGCTGCACGACCATTTATAACACATCACAATTCTTTAGACATTCCCTTATACATGAGAATTGCCAATGAGTTGTATTTAAAAAGATTGATTGTAGGTGGATTTGACGGTGTTTACGAGTTCTCAAAAAACTTCCGTAATGAAGGAATGGACAGAACTCATAATCCAGAGTTTACTGCTATGGAAATCTATGTAGCGTACAAAGATTACAACTGGATGATGGAGTTTACTGAAAACCTTTTAGAGCATTGTGCAATTGCTGTAAACGGAACAACCAAAGCAACGTTTGGAGAAAATCATATTGATTTTAAAGCTCCATATCCACGAGTAACAATGGCGCAATCTATTTTAGATTTTACTGGATTTGATATTACTGGAAAGTCTGAAGATGAAATTAGACAAGCAGCAATTTCAATGGGAGTTGAAGTAGATAACTCTATGGGAAAAGGTAAATTGATTGATGAGATTTTTGGTGAAAAATGTGAAGGAAATTACATTCAGCCAACTTTCATTACAGATTATCCAAAAGAGATGAGTCCGTTGTGTAAAGAACATAGAGACAATCCAGAATTAACAGAGCGTTTCGAGTTGATGGTTTGTGGTAAAGAAATTGCCAATGCTTATTCTGAATTAAACGACCCGATAGATCAAAGAGAGCGTTTTGAAGCGCAATTAAAACTAGCAGATCGTGGAGATGACGAAGCCATGTTTATTGATCAAGATTTCTTGCGTGCGTTAGAATATGGTATGCCTCCTACTTCTGGTTTGGGTATTGGTATGGATAGATTGATTATGTTTTTAACAAACAATCAATCGATTCAAGAAGTATTGTTCTTCCCGCAAATGAAAACAGAGAAAAAAGCTCCAACTGTAGAATTGAATGATGATGAAAAAGCTGTGTTCGAAATTCTACAGAAAACGGAAAAAATAGAACTTACCGAATTGAAGTCTCAATCTGGGCTATCCAATAAAAAATGGGATAAAACCATCAAAGGTTTGACTAAAAACAACTTGGCAAAAGTTTCAAAAACAGACGAAGGTTTGTTTGTAGAACTATCATAAATAAAAAAGGAGCTTTTCAAGCTCCTTTTTTATTTCCATTTAAGATTGCAACCTATGCTTGGTTTTTGCAATCCATCGTAGGTTCTATTATTTAAAACACTATCCAATACATTTCGGATATCTATTCCAGTAATTGGAATTCCATTCCCTGGTCTAGAATCATCTAATTGTCCGTGGTAAACAGATTCCAAATCAGCATTAAAAACATATAAATCAGGTGTGCAAGCAGCATCGTAAGCTTTCGCTACTTCTTGTGTTTCGTCATATAAATAAGGAAAAGAATATCCTACTTCTTGTGCATGTATCTTCATTTTATCTGGCGCATCTTGCGGATAATTTTCTACATCATTAGAACTAATTGCTACAAATCCAATTCCTTTTACTGAATATTCATTAGCTAGTCTAACCAATTCATCATTTACATGAATCACAAACGGACAATGATTACAAATAAACATGACAATAGTTCCTTTTTCACCTCTTATATTTTCTAATGAAATTGTAGAGTCAGAAACTGTATCAAATAAAGAAAAATTAGGAGCTTTTGATCCTACAGGAAATGGGTTAGAAGGTGTTAATGCCATGAA
>JAOZLT010000212.1 GCA_029934675.1 Candidatus Altimarinota bacterium
TCGAAGACAAACCCAGACTCTTTACTACTCTTGAAATATACGTATTTTTGATAATGTTTTGAGTATCTAGCCCCTTTTTACGCACATATTTGTCGAGTAAATCTTTCCCTTTGTCTACCGAATCAGATCTATTTTCTTTTTTAAGCCAAGCGCGGATCTTGTTTCGCGCATTACTACTTTTAGCAATTTTTAGCCAATCAATGCTGGGTCCACTTGAATTTGTGGATGTTACTATATCAATAATGTTTCCATCATGATTAATAGGGATAACGTCAACGTTAACAATCCATACTTTTTCACCCTCTTTGATGCAAAGTTTTTTTACATCAATAGCGCCACTCTCTCGAATTCCTCGATCGATAACTCTAGAAGTTTCAATAGCGTTAATTCCAGGAGGTCCAGACTCAATACTTTTATGAGCGATTGGTAAAAGTTCACATGAAACCATAAGTGCGCCTTCATCAGGTCTATCTGAAAAAGGAGTTCCAACAGTTAGTGATACACCAATTATAATTTCTGTATCTCCGCAAGTTACTTTTGCTGAACCATCAGCAGTATTACTTACATCGTATTCTATTTTAACGTCTCGAAATTCATCTTTTTTACGACCGTCATAACGAATATTTGCTGCAAGAGACCTAGCTAAGTGATCAGCACTATTAGGAATGCTTGATTCTTTATTATTCATTTTGTTCACCTTGGTATTTATCTTGAACTGCAGAACGAAGAATGTCTGCAATTTTTTTAAGTGGTTTAGTAGACATTTCAATAGCTTTCATTAACATGTCTTTATCAACAATACCATCCATTTGCAATAAAGTAATTTCTCCAGTAGAAGGAATAATTGCTAAAGGGATATCGACTGCTTCCATACCATCAGGTTGTTCTTCTTTGTAAGAAAGATCAACAACAGGAGTATCTCCAACAAGACCAACTGCAACAGCAGAAACCATATCTTTCATAGTTAAACCAGCATCAGCTAAAGCAATAGATGCAGCACAAATACCCGCACACCGACTACCAGCGTCTGTTTGTGGAAGTTCTAAATAGACATCAATAACACTATTTGGATACTTATCAAGTTCAAGAACTGAGATGATTGCTTTTTGAGAAACTAAACCAATTTCTTTTGCTCGTCGATTAGGTCCAGGTCTATTACGCTCTCCAGGACCAGAAAAAGCCATCATGTTGTAATGAACTCTAACAATTCCTTTTTTAGGATTAGAAAGGAACTTAGGATAAACTTCCTTAGGACCATAAACTGCAGCATATGCAATAGTATTGCCTATTTTGAAGTAACCAGAACCATTTGCATTTTTTACAACGCCTGCCTTTGCTTCGATTGGCCGAGGTTCATCAAATGCTCTACCGTCGTATCTTTTATCGTACTTCATTGTCTGTCACCTTGTGTTTCTTCATTGCCATTAGTAGATTCTTCATCAGCAGTAACTGTAAACCCAACTTCTTTCTCAAGGAAAGTTTTGATTCTATCAGTTAAACCACTAATGTGTGATTCATCTTCAATTTTACTAATAGTTTTGATAGCAAGATTTTCCATAGCTGGTTCTCCTGAAACCCAGATTAAACCATTTTGACCAACAATAACTTTACAACTAGTTGCTTTTTTTATCATTGAAACCATAGAACCTTTTTTACCAATAACTCTTGGAACTTTATTAGTGTTAACTTCTACAATACGTCCACCACGAATCTTATGTAAACCAGGACCTTTTACGCTAACATCAATTAAGTTTTGTCCTGAAACATTTGTAATCTTGCCAACAAAATATTCTCCAATATCATAATATCTTGAAAGGTCTGCTCCTCTAGGGATAAATTCAAATGTTCCATCTTTAATAGGAATTAAACCTGCATAAGGTGCGTTAAGTTGAACTCTCCAACCCATACTTAGAATATCGATTACTTTTCCGATAATAACGTCACTTCTTTTTGGCATATATCTCCCTGCAAGAGGGATTGTTCGGATAACCTTACCATCGATAACTGCAACTCCCAACCTATTAGCTAGGATTAAATCATCTTTACGATAAGTTCCTTGGCCTGGCAAAAATTCCATTCCTTTTGCCAGAATAAGTCCAGGTACAACCACAGACTTTTCTTTTATTTGTAATTCACTCATTTTTATATTTCCTCATTCTTCTATTTGTATATCGCAACTTCCATGACAAGAATCATTAAGACTACTTGACACGTCGTGCTGAAGACCTGCAGGTAACTCAATAACTATGAGTAATCCGCCGTCTTGTAACCATTGTTCTGAAACTACTTTACCATGACCTAAAATTTTACCATACAACTTTGCGCTGTATTGAGGCGGTACGTGAATCTTAAGTTTTGCAACTGCAATAGAAATTGGAATAATAGGTCGAAGTTTATCGACAATCTTATCCATTTGTTCTTGTGCAGTTTTTAACTCTTCAATACGAATCTTAGCCTCTTCAATAGCCGCTCTAATTCTGTTTTCAGGATGAGGCAACTTAGTTTTTGGGTCAATAGCATGTGTGTGTATAAGGTTAACAATTTTGTTGAATTTTCGTTCACGCAACTCAGATCGATACTTTTGTGTAAACTGAATTTCGCCTTTCTCTAGCATAGTAGAAATTATTTGTTCTCTATCTGTAGTGTTGAAGACTTCTTTAAGATCTTCATCGCTAGATGGAAGGCCTTTTTTTGCATCAGCAAAGATTTCCGGAGTATTAACAATTTCATCGTTATCAATAGCTTGACCTTCTTTGTGCGCAACTGCCTTGTCGGGATCGACAACAAGTTCGAATGTTTTCCCGTGGCTTTTGTATCGAACGAGATTTACTGAGATCTGAACATGATCATCAATAAGTTTATTTCCTTTCATTTTGGTTATTGTTTTTATTTATTAATTTTTAAGCTTTCAATTTCTTTATTAGATAACTTAGTCATCGTCTTTGTACTAGCGTCAATAAAAGCAGCATCAATACGATTAACATTATATTCATCTCCAAGAAATTTCTTAAGTGCATGAACAGCAAGTTTAAGACCCTGCTCTACAGATATGTTATCTTTGTAATCTTTATGAAGAATTTCACTAACTTCAGTTTCACCCTCACCAATAACAGTTGCTTTATACTGATAATATAATCCAGTTGGATCTGTACGGAAAAGTTTAGATCCGTTTTCATCAATACCGCCAACAAGAAGAGATACGCCAAACGGTCGTAAGCCTCCTGATTGAGTGCAAAGTTGTTTAAGACTACAAATATCTTTGACAATAGTTAACGTATCAACAGGACTATCATAAATAATATGACTCTCTTGAGCTTTTGA
>JAOZLT010000213.1:0-1050 GCA_029934675.1 Candidatus Altimarinota bacterium
TGTCCGCCATGTGCGAAACAAGTTCTCATATTAGGATATTTCTCTTGAAATCCATGAAGTGTAAAAAAGTGATAGGCATCTGCACATTGCGCCAACATCCAAATTAAATGAAACCTCCAAGCAGTGTTTTGAAGTTTGATAAATTTTTCTCCATCATACGGATGAATTTCTACTGCTAGATTGTATTTATCTGCTAATTCAAAAATAGGTTCGTTTTCTTCATCAAAAATATTACGCCATGTTCCTATTGTATCCATATAATGAGTAGGCAAACACAACAAACGCATTCCCAATTCTTCTACACAGCGTTCTATTTCCCAACAAGCACCACGAACAAATCCTGGATGCACAACAAATCCACAAGTAAATTTAGAAGGATTATCATGTTGAATTCGAGCATTGAAATCGTTCTGAAAACGAAGTGCTTGTTTCATTTCTTCAACTCTCAAACCGTTTCCATATAGTTGTGATAAATTCAACACCACTGCATGATCAATCTTGAATTTATCCATCCATTCTAATTTTTCATTGAGAAAGAAACTAGAATCCGTAACAGGTCGTTTCCAATCTTTTTGAAGCATGAACTTTCGATCTTTATCCACCCAAAAAATTCCCTTATCCTTCATGAACTGAGGAATCTCTTCTGGATAAGGAAGCAAATGTGAATGCCCGTTAATTCTTAACTTTCGTTTGGTCATCAAATTGAAATTGTTTTAGTCAACTAACTATTTCAAGATTAGTTGTTCTTATTTTGGATAAAGTTTTTATATCTATCAAAAATAGCTGGCATATCAGTTTCTATATTATCTAACAAGAATTCTTCTTCATAAACCAAGCTTACACTATCATCAGAATACCATTGTAATTTATCTTTTACTCCTTCTGGTCTTGGATATTCAATTACCAATCCAACTGTATTTGCTCCACGTTGAGGTGAATGTGGAATTTTGGGAGGCAGTAAAAAAATCTCTCCTTCTTTGATATGGATGTCTTTTTTCTCTCCATCTTCGATTACTTTTAAAACGATATCACCTTCAATTTGATAGAAGA
>JAOZLT010000213.1:1060-3318 GCA_029934675.1 Candidatus Altimarinota bacterium
CTGGAGTTTCATTATAATGATAATCTGTTCTACTGTTTGGGCCGCCAACTACCATCACTATAACATCTGCATCTTTCCATACTACTTTATTTCCGACAGGCGGTTTTAATAAATGGCGATGCTCATCAATCCATTTTTGAAAATTTAAAGGCTGTACAAGTTTGCTCATGGTTTTAGTTTTGATTCTTTAAAGTTACAATGATTTTGTTCTTCCTCCATCAACAGGAACATTAATTCCATTAATAAAGCTTGCTTTTTCACTGGCTAAAAAAACAACTGCATTGGCAACTTCTTCTGGTTTTGCAAATCGTTTTGCTGGTGATGCATTCATCATATTTTTGGAAACCTCATCTACAGATAAACCCGTTTTATTTGCTTTGTTATTGATGATTTCATTCAATCGTTCTGTAGATGTTGCTCCTGGCAATACATTATTTACTGTAATATTGAATTGCCCTAATTCATTAGCTAAAGTTTTACTCCAATTGGCAACGGCACCTCGAATCGTATTAGAAACTCCTAATCCATCCAAAGGCTGTTTTACTGAAGTAGAAATAATATTAATAATTCGACCGTAACCAAACTCTTTCATTCCAGGAACAAGAGCTTGTGCTAACACATGATTGCATTTTAAATGCATGGTAAAAGCACGTTCAAACTCCTCTAACTTTGCATTGAAAACTGGACCTCCAGCTGGACCTCCTGTATTATTAATTAAGATGTGAAATTGAGCGTTTAACTTCTCTAACTTCATTTTCAAATCTTCTGGATTGGAAAAGTCTGCTACCAAATAATTATGCTGTTGATCTTTGCTAGGAAGTTCAGATAAAACCGTTTTAAGTTTTTCTTCATTTCTAGCCACCAATGTTACATTAGCTCCTTCTTTGGCTAACAGAATTGCAGTTGCTTTTCCAATTCCTTGTGTACTTCCGCACACTAATGCTTTTTTATTTTTAAGTTTTAAGTCCATTTATTTGAGTTCTCATCTTAATGATAATAATATATATTAATATTTTATACAGATGTTTTTTGGTTCTGTAAAGAATCTTAGTGCTTCAAAACCACCTTCACGTCCTACTCCACTGGCTTTTTGTCCTCCAAACGGAGTTCTCAAATCGCGCAACAACCAAGTATTTACCCATACAATTCCTGCATGAAGTTCTTTCGTCATTCTCATAGTTCTATCTAAATTCTGAGTCCATAAAGTTGCAGACAATCCATAAGAAACATCATTTGCCATTTCTAAAACTTGATCTTCTGTTTTGAAAGACATGATTGTAACAATTGGACCAAAAATTTCTTCTTGATTTAATTTGCATTCATTATCTAAAACCTCAACAATTGTGGGCTGAAGGTAATACCCATTTTCAGAACCTTCCACTTTTACTTCTTTGCCTCCAAAAAGAATTTTACCACCTTCTTGTTCCGCAATATCGATATAAGATTTTACTTTTTCTAAATGTAATTTCGAAACTAAAGCTCCGATATTGGTATTTTCATCAAATGTATTTCCGACTTTTAACTGTGAAACAGCTTCCACAAAATCTTTCTTGAATTTCTCATAAATAGATTCTTCTACAAAAATTCGGCTTCCACACAAACAAATCTGACCTTGATTGGCAAATGAAGAACGAACTGTTGTTGCTAACATATCATCATAATTGCAATCGGCAAAAATGATATTTGGATTTTTTCCTCCTAACTCTAAAGATAACTTTTTAAACATCGGAGCTGCAACTTTAGCAATATGAGCTCCTGTTGTTGTTCCGCCTGTAAATGAAATTGCTTTGATATTAGGATGTTCTACAATAGCTTGTCCAGTTGAACTTCCTAAACCGTGAACAATATTTAAAACACCTTTAGGCAGACCAGCTTCATTACAAATTTCTCCTAACAAATAAGCTGTCATTGGAGTCACTTCACTAGGTTTGGCAACTACACAATTTCCAGCAGCAATTGCTGGAGCAATTTTCCACGTGAATAGATATAAAGGTAAATTCCAAGGGGAAATACAGCCCACAACTCCGATCGGTTGTCGTAATGTGAAATTCATCGCTCCTAAGCCAACACTTTCATGAGCTTCTGAAGAAAACTGAGTAATCGCATTGGCAAAAAAACGAAAGTTAGATGAAGCTCTTGGAATATCAATTGATTTAGCTAGGCTTAAAGGTTTCCCGTTGTCTTTACTTTCTGCTTCAGAGAGTTTATTGAGGTTTTTTTCTATTAAATCAGCAATTTTGGTTAAGATTTTATTCCGA
>JAOZLT010000214.1 GCA_029934675.1 Candidatus Altimarinota bacterium
CCAAAATCTCAAACGTGGTGCCACGTTTCATACGATCGCCTGGCTCTGGGCAATCACCCATTGATTCAGAACGGACCCGCTCGTATGATGCCTCCGCCAGGGTTTTCGCGGTTTACCGTGTGCGCTTTGCGAATGTAGATTGGGTGTGCCCAAAGGGGCCTTGACGAGGATAGAGATGACGGCACGAGTGTGGATGCTGAAGCAGACGATGATGCTCGCGATGCTCGCGATGCTCGCCCTGATCGTGGGCGCATGCGGTGACGATGGCACGCCCGACTTCAAAGAGGGGGGGGATCCCATTATCTCAAGCGACAAGGTCGTGCTGAGTTTTAGCGTGGTGACGCTCGGTGGGGACGCTTCTCCAGAGGTCTTCACCCTAAGCAACACAGGGTTCGGGCCTCTCTTGGTCAATGATATGCGAATCACGGGTGAGGGCGCCGAGTTCTTCACGATCTACATCGATCGCGGTAGCCCCTATGTGGATGGGGACTTCGAGCTGAAGATGGAGTACCCCGATAATCAGCGCGACATTCTCGTGGAGTATCTGCCCACCAAGGAGGGCAAGGCGGAAGCGTCTCTGACCATCTACTCCAACGATCCAGCGACCCCGGAGTTCGTCATCGAACTCAACGCGTTGGAGATCGGTCCGCTGCCCCAGGTGGTACCCAACCCTGTTGTCTTTGGGCAGGTGAGTGGTGGGGACACCGATATGGTCCCTGTCAATGTCGCCAATGTCGGCTCTGCGCATCTGACCATCCTCAAGGTCTACATCGAGGGCTCTTCGGATTTTGATGTGGAGACCAGTGACCGTGGCGACATCCCATTCCCGGCACAGGGTCTTGCGCCGGACGCCTCTTTTGAGTTCAACGTGGTCTACGCCCCGCCGACCCAAGGGCCGGATGTCGGCGCGCTCTTCATCGACTACGATTTTGGTGATGAAATCCGTACCTACAAGGCAGAGATCTCTGCCAATGGTGCAGAGCCCTGCATCCGTATCACGCCTCAGGATATGATTGATTTTGGTCCCTCCATCATCGGTCTACCCAGTGACATTCCGGTGACTATCGAGAATTGTGGCAATCAGAACCTCGTCATCTCCAACATCACGTTGGGTGCGGGAACGGACCCTAAGTTTGCCCTCTCCCTCTTGCCTACCGAGCTGGTGAACCAGCAGGGCGTGGTCTTGGCCAAGGGCTCTTTTCGCACGTTTAACATTGCCTATACGCCCTTGGCGGAAGAGGCCTCTACGGGGACCCTCATCATCGAATCGGACGCTCCATCTCGTCCTATCATCAGCATGGATATCTTTGGCATCGGAACCTTCAATAACTGTCCGGATGCCGTTGCGTTGGCTCGGGTGCGAAACAGCGGTGAGCCCTGGGCAGATCAGCTCGTGGCAGAGCCCCTCGACTTCTTGGAGCTCGACGCCAGTACATCATCGGACCCCGACGGAGACGAGATTACCGATTATCGTTGGATCGTCGTGAAGGCGCCGGCTGGTTTCTCCCTGGCTTTTGAGCCATCCAACCGGTGGGTCGAGCCTCAGATTCAACTCGCCTTGGTTGGCGACTACGAGTTCGAGCTCCTCGTCATGGACGAGCATGGTCGTGAGTCTTGCGAACCGTCTCGCGTTCAGGTGCGTGCCAAATCTAACAAGCAGCTCATCATCGAGCTCACATGGCGTACGCCCGAAGATCTGGACGAAACCGACACCTGCATGGGGTGTGGTACCGACTTGGATCTCCACTTCTTGGAGCCGGGTGGCATCTGGGCCGATAAGTGGGGCAAAACGGATTGTTACTTCGGCGAGCCCAACCCGGAATGGGGCGATATGGCCTCGTTTGATGATGATCCAGGGCTCGACCGTGACGACATCGACGGTGGTGGGCCCGAGCAGGTCAACATCAAGGCGCCAGCCCGCACAGATGGAACCGGTGTGGGTTATGACGCGCCCTACCAAGTAGGCGTCTACTATTACGATGATTGGAAATTTATGCCTCCGGTCTTGGCTACCGTTCGGATCTTCTTCAACGGAGAAGAGACCCCCTCTCTTGTTCTTCCGACAGTAGAAGAGGGGAGTGAGGCGGCTATGCGTTTGGATCTTGCGAATCCTGAGGATGGGCAGGGGCACTTCTGGCATGTCGGCGAGCTCAACTGGAGTGCAGCTGGAGGCGAGTTCACAGAGAACCCGATGTCTAGCCCGGCTATTGGCTTCCCCAACTGATAGGGGAGCGCTGCGACGAGTACGAGGCCTCGCAGATGCGGGGCCTCTCCGCTTTCTTGGGATCTCGGGGCGTGCCTTTGCCATGACGCTGTGCGCGATGGTCACGGTCTGTGGATGTGTTGGTAGAGCAGGGTACGAAGAAAGTGCGAACGCCGACACGTGTGTCGGCGTTCGTTGGGTTAGAAAGAGGGTTTTGTATGTAGGGTGGGAGTGCGGGGTCGGTGGTCTAGTTGAAGGCTTCTTCTACTTCGTGGGTTTTGGCTAGCACTTCCATGCCAAATCCGCGTCGTAGAGTGAGCCATGGGGAACCTTGGTTGCTTCCGGCGTGCGCTGAGACGACGCGCCATACGCGACCGTGATACCAGACGTCACGCCCTATGAGTGCGTGCTCTGTGCGCCTTCTTCTCTTGGATTTCTTCATGATTATGTCCTCCCGCGGTGGCTACGCCAAAGGGGGCGGCGGCGACCGAGAGGCGAGGTGTCGAGAGAGGAGCTCTGGGGGTATGTGGGCCGTTCCCTATCATCGGCCCAATCAGCGCTCACCCTCGTCCCGAATGTCGGGACACGAATATGAGAAGCACGATGCGGGCCAGCTTGTGAGCCCGACCATGCGCTCATGGTTAGAACGCAGCACATGGGGTGTTTGATTCATAGTTTTTGAACTTGTGTCCGAATACCCATGTTCAGCCGACGTCATGCAGGCCGCCCCTCTCCCCTGGGATCGGGTCGTGCGAATGATTCACAGCGCCTTCGGGTTGCTTGTGCGGCGACAAGCGCCCATGCCACTTTATAGGACGCTCTGGCTGGCGTGATGCCTACAAACCGCCAAGACACAGTGGGTGGCATGCCTCCCTATTGAGCAGATCGCGACGCAGAGAACGCATCCGAATGAGCACGTCTATCCCCCCCTCGAAAGAGTCGCCCCCCTCCCCCCAGAAAGGGGACGAGGGGGCTGCGCGCATAACCGCCCATATGCGTTTCGGCGAGTGGGTGACGTGGCGCGGCACGTGGCGGGCGCTTCGTGTTGGGGCGGCCTCTATAGGGCTTCATGGCATTGTTGTCGCTGTCCTCGTCCTCTTTGGTAT
>JAOZLT010000215.1:0-1900 GCA_029934675.1 Candidatus Altimarinota bacterium
CCAGCATGAGCAGATCGTGATCGGTTAACTGACCCGAAGGCCAAACTTTCTCTGCCCGGGTTTTAGATCCCCAGGGGGCGAGGTGGCCGTTGAAAAGAGAAAAATTTCTCCAATTTGGCCGAATGATGAATTCACTCTATCGCATCCTGGACAATCCGTCAATCGGGCAACTCGCCGCAAGTCCCCTGTTTTTCAAGTTATTAGCTAAAATTCAGACTTAAAATGGCTTTGGGGCTTCTTTATCAAATTTGGATTGTAAGATTTTAGCCCTACTAAAAGAGCCCATGCGCTACAATGCACACCACGACTGAGATGAATTTTTTCAATAAGGGGGAAACTGAACATGAAAAGATTTCTATTCACCTTCACCACAATAGTGGCTCTTTCGTTGCTTGCTCCCATCCAGGGTCTGGCTCAATTCGACCAAAATCTACTGGGTTGTTATACGGATGATGACATGAGCGCGGTGACCATGGACGTCACTCCATTTGTATCCATGCCGGTGTATATTGTTCTCTCAAATCCCTACAATCCTTATACAGGGACTGATGTTTCACTTGTTGGTGGTGTCGAATTCAGGTTCGTCACCAGCGGTGTGGAGCACATGCTTCTGGAGACCGTTTGGAGTGCGGCCTCTTATCTCGACATCGGCAATGATGAGGATGGTCACTGTGTGGGTTTTGGCGCCCCCCTCCCTGTCGGTGATGGTGGCTATCTTACAATGTGCGTGAAGACGGTTATCCTGTTCGCTGAAGGTGTCGTAAATGTGCACCTTGCCCCTTCTATTCCTTCCAGCATCCCGAATCTAATGGCTTACCTTGATTCCGGCACCAATCCAGCAACACTTCTCCCTCTTTACCCTGCTTCTGGAGACTTCGCCGATCCTGTGTTCACTTTTTATGGCATGACAGTGGCCACCGACAAGGCCTCTTTTGACGAAATCAAAGCCATGTATCGCTAAAGATTTATTGCTCCCCCTCGTTTCCAAACGGGGGGGATCTTTTATCCAGTAATATTCTCCCGTGCACCACGCTCCTGCCGCCAACAATAAAGCACCGGCACAATAAACAACGTCAACAGCGCCATCATCATCCCGCCCAGCGAAGGAATCGCCATGGGAATCATGATATCAGCCCCACGCCCATTCAATGTAAGAATGGGCAAGAGAGCTAAAATCGTGGTGGCCGAAGTCATCAACGCCGGCCGCACTCTCCGCGAAGCTCCTTCAATTACAGCCCGGCGAACAGCCTTCCTGTCCCGAGCCGTCTTCCCCTGGAAATTCTGGTCCAGGTAGGTAGCCATCAAAACACCATCATCGGTGGCAATTCCGAACAAGGCCAGGAACCCAACCCAAACCGCAACACTGAGATTCAGTTGGTGAAGGTGGAACATCTCCCGCAGGTCCACACCCAGCACCGGGAAGTCCAGGAACCAGGGCTGTCCATACAACCAGATCATCAGGAAGCCACCTGCCCAGGCTACGAATACACCGGCAAAAACCATGGTCGTTGTCCCCACCGATCGAAACTGCAGATACAGAACCAGGAAAATCAGCAACAGGGCAACGGGCAAAACCACCCGCAGGGTTTTTTCACTGCGCACCTGATTTTCAAAACTCCCGGCAAAGACGTAACTCACACCTTCCGGTAAATCCAACTGGCCGTTCTCCTGCAGGTGTTGCAGATAATTGCGGGCATCTTCTACCACATCCACTTCGGCAAAACCCGATTGGCGATCAAAAATCACGTATCCGATAAGGAAGGTATCCTCGCTCTTGATGGTCATGGGACCACGCAGGTATTGCATCTCAATCAGGTCACCCAATGGCACCGGCACGCCATCGGCACCATGAACCAGGATGGCCTCAATGGATTCCAGATCACCCCTTCGCTCCCGCGCA
>JAOZLT010000215.1:1910-3309 GCA_029934675.1 Candidatus Altimarinota bacterium
TGCGTGGCGGGCCCGACCCTCGATGGTGGTGGTGGCTGTGGTACCTCCGATGGCAGTTTGAATCACATCCTGCACCGCCGACACCGTCAATCCATGCCGGGCAATGGCCGCCCGATCGATGACCATTTCCAGGTAGGGTTTACCCACCATGCGGTCGGCAATCACGGTATTGGCCTGAACCGAAGGCACATCCTTCAAGTGTTTCTCGATGGCCAGAGCGGCGGTTTCAATGGCCTCAAGGCTGGGACCCTTAACCTTGACCCCCATGGGCGCGCGCATGCCGCTCTGCAGCATCACCAAACGGGTGCTGATGGGCTGGAGTTTGGGCGCCGAGGTGGTGCCTGGCAGTCTGGTGACCCGGACAATTTCATCCCAGATGTCATCGGCACTGCGGATTTCATCGCGCCATTGACGGAAAAAACGGCCGCCACCATCGGGAATCAGGTTCCCTTTATCGTCGCGAACGAACTGGTCGCTCCCGCCATCAAAACGGAAACGCTGGCGACGGCCGCTCTCGTTGCGCTTGTATTCGGATTTGTAGTTGATCACCGATTCGACCATGGAGATGGGTGCCGGATCCAGGGCTGTTTGCGCACGACCCAACTTGCCCACCACCTGCTCAACTTCAGGAATGCTTTTGATGGCCAGATCCAGATGAGCCAATACGTCCGAAGCTTCCCCGATGGAAGCGTGGGGCATTGTGGTGGGCATGTACAGGAATGAACCTTCATCCAAAGGGGGCATGAACTCCTTGCCCAGACTACGCCACACAAGAGTTCCCGAGATCATCACCAGCACCGGCAGAATCAGGAACAATTGTTTGTAGTTCAGGCAAACGGCTAGAATTCTGGGATAAATACGTCCGAACAGCTCAAACAAAAACAACAGGCCGCCGGCAAGAACAAGGACGAAGAGGACGTTCAAGATGATGCTGCGCTGGGGGCCCAAAGGCATCCACAGATGTCCCAGCAGAATGACCGCCAGGAACGCCGGAAACAGGTTGCTGATTTTCTTATTCTGCCACCAGGAACGCGGCTGTTTCGGGGCCAAACGTTTGCCCCCGCGAAGCAGAAGCAGGGCTACCGGCGGAATAACCACCAAGGCCACAATAACCGAAGAGGCCAGGGCAAAGGTTTTGGTAAAAGCCAATGGGCGGAACAGTTTACCCTCGGCGGCAATCAGAGTGAAAACTGGTAGAAAACTGATAATCGTAGTAGCGACAGCGGTGGCTACAGCTCCGGCCACCTCAGTGCTGGCCAGGTGAATCACATCTCGAAGGGGTGTATCCGGAGCCTGCTCACGGCGGCGCAAAATGTTATCCACCATGATCACCCCCATGTCCACCATGGTCCCGATGGCAATGGCAATTCCCGACAGGGCCACAATGTTGGCGTCCACC
>JAOZLT010000216.1 GCA_029934675.1 Candidatus Altimarinota bacterium
AGAATAAACACCAATGAAGAAGAGAAGTATACAGGTATGGAGGTATGGAAGTATACAAGAACTTGTGAACTCAAGAATACAAGGACGCAAGAACTTAAGAATGCAGCGGATGGCGAGAATGGGCCATTTATGAGCTCGTCGGAGACGGGAGCGGGCGAGGCGGAATTTGTAACCATGAAGGACAGGAAGAGCATAAAGAACAGAGAAAAGAAAAAAGCTTGACCACGGAAGACACGGAATAACACGGAAAATGAAACCGAATTAAAACAACTCAATACCACGAAAAACACGAAAGAAAAGAAAGAAACCACGGAATCCACCGCGGCGGAATGAAGAAAAAAGAACCGTTCACGCAATTATTATACAATTATTTTAACTCATAGAACCGAAGGTTCGTCATACAATAACGGCGATGAATCCACCTTAAAAAACCTTTTTTCTGTCTTGAAAATGGGTCGGGGTTTATTGTGAACATAAAATCAGATAAAATTAAGATGTATCGTAAAATAGTCTTGACAATTATACGACATATATAATAATAGATCCAAATGGAAACCCGAAAAAGATATTACGATACGATGCTGAAAGAGCACTTGTCCTCCCTGCGACAGATGGCTTTTGTCAGTGGGCCAAGGCAGGTCGGCAAAACCACATCCTGTCGAAATCTTGCTGACCACTATCTCAACTGGGACAATACAGATGACCGGAGTTTAATCGTTAAGGGCCCTGCCACTATTTCAGAAAAAATCGGCCTTAACACCCTATCCAAATCTAAACCAACAACCCTGTTTGACGAACTCCATAAATTTGGAAAATGGAAGCAATTTCTAAAGGGCTTTTTTGATACTTATGCAGATCATGTTAATGTGCTGGTAACCGGCAGTTCCAGGATGGATGTTTATCGCAGGGGCGGCGATAGTTTAATGGGACGATACTTCCTTTACCACATGCATCCATTTTCTATAGCAGAGGTTGCATACCAAAATTTACCTGACCCAGATAAAATCATACGCCGCCCAAAGCAAATAAATGAAGATGATTTTTCCGCCCTTTGGAATCATGGCGGTTATCCGGAACCCTTTCTAAAGCGAGATAAACGATTCAGCCATCGATGGCAAAATCTTCGTCTGCAACAGCTTCTTCGAGAGGATGTTCGAGATTTAACCCAAATTCATCAGTTAGATCAGCTTGAACTTTTAGTACGACTGCTGCTGGAACGCTCAAGCCATCAACTTATTTACAGCAACCTGGCAAATGAGATACAGGTTTCTGTCGATACCATTCGCCGCTGGACGGCGACTTTGTGCAATCTGCACCTTGGCTTTTTAGTTCGGCCATGGTTCAAAAATGTAGCGCGCTCACTTAGAAAAGAACCAAAATGGTTTCTGCGGGATTGGTCTGCCATTGATGATCCCGGTGATAAAGCTGAAACCTTTGTCGCATGCCACCTTTTAAAAGCTGTCGAAGGATGGAATGACATGGGATTCGGTAATTTTCAGCTAAACTATCTGAGGGATAGAAACCAGCGGGAAGTCGATTTTGTCGTCATCAAAGATAAAAAGCCATGGTTTCTTGTTGAAGCTAAAAGCTCCGAGAAAACCATTAGTCCATCCCTGAAATTTTTCCAGGAACAGATAAAATCACCGTTAGCGTTTCAGGTTGTTGCAGAAGCCGATTATGTCGATGCCGATTGTTTTTCTCCTCAAAACCGACCTGTAATAGTCCCGGCAAAAACATTTCTGTCCCAATTGCTGTAATTATTTGGAACTAGCAATACTACATATTTACCACCCGAGTTTTCTTCTTCAGATGCAGATTGACGAATTTTTAACCACCGGGGCGATATATCTTTTACACTTCTATCCTACAGTATGTCGCCCTGTTCAGGGCTGAACAGTATGAGAGACCTGAGTACCGGTGGTTTCACCACCGGCTATTATATTAAAGCCCTTCGGGCTTAAAAACTGTCTTAACGGTTACAGGCAGATTACACTTCTGCCTTTATTTCAAAAATCCGTGCAATCGGCGTAATCTGCGGTTTTGAGTTTTCTTCATTGTCATTTTGAAACAACAATTACGGGGGCCTCTAAAAATTCATTTCGGATGCACCGTTAAGACCTGACAAAATCCATGAGTAACCCATAATCTTCTCTGTCAGCGGCAACAAGGGATTCAATATATTTCTTTCGATCCAATCCGGCAGCGGCCAGATTTCCAGTTCCCCAGGTAAATGGAGGTTGGGTGAGAACATTTTCCAAAAGAATATCAACTATTAACCTGGCGTGTCTTCCGTTACCGTTTGGAAACAAATGTATGAATACCAGTCGATGATGAAAGCGAGCGGCTATTTCATCATCTGGAAAAGTTTTATTGGCAATCCAATACGTAACATCATCACATAACTTTTTCACTTCGATGGAAATCTGATAAAATGGCACACCGAGATTTTTTTCGGTTCTTCTTAACTCTCCAGCCCACTTCCAAACATTTCCAAACATTTCCAAACATTTGCTTATGCAGCTGCTTCATAAATGACTCCTGCAAAATGTCTTTGGGCCTCCGCCGCTGAATCCAAGCCAGGGCTTCATTGATATTGTCTTGTTCCCACCGATTGAGTTCTGATCGTGTTGTCATGTGAGTCAGCATAAGGCCGTCTATTTCATTTGGGTCAAGAGGGGTTGCCCCTTCTGGATCATTAAATTCCATTACTCTTGATCCCATAAAGATTTTGGCATTGTTTCAACGATTTCATCGATGATGGTCTGCATCGCCCTGGCTTTCTCAGAATCGCTTAGTTCTTGCTTTTCCAATCGCATCATCTGATTACTGCGAGCCATGCGTTTTTTAGCGATCTTTTCCGCCTGCCGCCCGACCGCTTGATCCAGACTGTCTCTGGGGACAAAAGCATAAACAAACACACAGTCCATCGCCACAGCGACATTTCTTAGTGTTTCAATTTTGACTTTTCCAAGTTTTTCGTCATGCTCAATACGCGAAACTCGCTGTTTGTTGACATTCAAACGGTTAGCAAGCTGCGATCCTGTCATACCAACAGCATCACGAATGGCACGAATCCATCCCTTTGCAGGAGGAACAAGTGTCTTCAATGGCTCAAAATGCCCTAAAGTGGCATCGAGTTGCTCTCTGGCAAGTTTTATATGTCTGGGTTTCATTATAACACCTCTTGGTTATTAGATAGCTTCGAATGTGCCAGTCTACTTATATATAGACTGCATCGGCATTTTAGTCCACATAACTATAGACATAAATACAAAATATGTCTATGTATTTATAGACTATT
>JAOZLT010000217.1 GCA_029934675.1 Candidatus Altimarinota bacterium
AGTTACCATCTGTCACCCCTTACGCTGTCTGAGTGCCAGCATTAGACATTGCATTGCCCCACGCCACACGATTAGCATCACTACGATCCATATCTTTAATATTTCGATTCAATGCTCTCTTACTCTGCTTGACCTGATCTTCGTATAAGCCCAACATCTTGTGGCTGTTGTAAAGTTGATAGATTGAACCAACACCACCTGCAATATCTTTGAAACCACCTGCAGTCATACCATCAAATAGTCCACCTTGTGACGTAGTATCTGTAGCACTGTTTACTGTCATTTCTGGAATATCTATCTGACCAAGACCATCTAAGCCATTGTTAGAGAATGACGTAAATAGTCCATCATTACCATTTATTCCTTGCATCTGTAAAAACTGTTGTTCTGAGATGGGATTTCCCATTCTATCTGTGTATGCTGACATTGTATGTCCTTTAAGATTTTAGTTTATTCAACCTCATAGAGTCATTGAAAGTACTTATTAGAACCTACCAAGGTAAGTTCTATAAATGCTAAGACAAGATTACCTTGGCATCAGAAGTGATGTTAAGAACATCAGACGTAAGACCGATATCTTTACGAGCCGGTAAGTCCAAGGTAACACTACCAAAGTCCTCGATAAGCTCAAACGTAACTGTTCCAGCATCTACCATATGTAGCACTGTAAATGTCCCTTTAGGGGTCTTATCTACCTTGCCTGTCACCGTATCTCTATTAACCGGAAAGATCTGAATAGTATCTCCGTTATTGTTTCTGCTCCAAACACCCATAATTACACCTTCTCTACTGTGAATTCACGAACAAGCACTTGCTTACCGTCCACGAATTTAGCGACCTTACGGCCTTTGACCTGTTCGATAATCTCTACAGGCAACTCTACTTCTACATCAACCGGAATACGGAACTGCTCTAAGACAGGTTTACCGTTCTTCTGAATTACTGTTGAAGAGAAGATCTTCTGCTTACTGTCACCATACTTATAGCCTACGATCACTTTCTCACGTTTACTGTCTACTCCACTCATATCACCCTCCAAGGTCTCAATTTTAGTCTTAGTACGAGCCTGAAGATCAAGCTCATCATCCATTCGTTTGTCAGCAGCTTTTTGAGCTACCTCTTTACCGATATCTTGGGCTTCTAATGCTTCTGCATCCTCTGCCACCTTTAGTGCGTCCTTAGCCTCTTTACGGGCTTTCTGTATTGCTGTCATATTACTTCTCCTATTTCTCTCTTTGGATCTAGCTTAACACCGGTGCCGTGTAACAGTACCAGTCCCTCTACAAAGTTCTTAGTGACCAAACAAGCGACTGAAAGGTCTTTGTCTGACGTATGGATATCGTATAAGTGCGTAGACGTATTAGCTAATGCTGCAACATCTACAGTCTGGGTATCTTCATCCCACACACCTATTGTAAAACCAAGCTTAACTAAGTCATCAGTCCATTCAAACAGATCACCTGAAGCATAAACTGGTTTGACCTTGTGGCCTAGCTTGAGGGGATCATAGAACACATTATGCTTTATCTCACCCATCAAGATAATATCACCTGCTGTAACCATCGTAAGGTCAAGCCACATCGACACACCTACTACATCATTTTTATCTCGGTTAGAACCAAGGTTTCGTCTATCAATAATCATTTAATCTCCTATTATAGATTTAAGTGAGGAGCCCGAAGGCTACTCGTTAAAGCTACGGTGCTGCTGGTAGCATTAGCTTAACAACACGAGATGGGTCAAGAACGACTGCACCTGTGCGTGATTTAACACCTGAAGTACCACGTTGCTTAAGAGCATCCGTTGAACCTTCAGAACCTAGTTCCTGAGTGATGTACTCGATACGGTTTTTACCGCCAAGTCCAAGTGATGCAAGACCACCTTCACCAAGGAATAACGCATTTCCGTCTGCAACGAAATCAGTCTCGATGATACGTAGACCAAGAGATTTGATAGCACCGACTTCATTTGGAGCGATGTCATTTGTATAACCGTAATCTTCAACACTTAGGAAGTCTGCTGCACCACGGAAAGCATCAGCATCATTTACAGATGTGAATCCGTACCAGCCAGCATTTACAGGTTTAGTTCCAACTTTAGTTGAACCGTTCTTGATCGATGTGAACTTCGGTGCATTCGCAACACGTAGTGCTTTACGAACAAGTTTAAGGTCAGCATCAATGTTTGTTGTCGGAACAGTTACACCAGCTCCAGCTAAAGCAAGATCAAATGCATCACGCTCAAGTACACGACCAAGTGAGTAACCAAGTTCTGCACCAGCTTGCTTGTGGAATTCACCTGCATTTTCGTGCTGCTCCATTAGCTCATCAGTGAACGGAATCCAAGCACCTTGACGCTTCAATGTACCTTCGATAGATACACGTACAAGCTCAGTAGATGCCGGAGTCACGCCTTCAGTCAACTGGTGAACTTCTGTCTCATCGATGTGTTCCCAACGGTGGAACTTAAGTGCATTACCATTTTTCTGTGGCATAGACTTTTTGTCTGTAAACTTGTCAAGGATGAAAACTTCTTGTGCGTTCTCAAGGGCTTTGCGCTCTACTGCAAATAATACGTCTTTATTCATTGTTCCATATGCTGCCATAGGGTCTTCTTTCAGTCCTGTAAGGGGACTAATCTATAATTTAGCGAAGTAGGCATCGAACTCAGATGCACTCATATCATCAACTGATTGACGAGTAACCTCTGAACTTGTATGCTTTACTTGTTTAGGTTCAGACTTCAAAACACGCTTCTGCTTGTTCTGTGTCTCACTCTGGTCTGAAACTCTCTTACCAACACTCATATAAGCTTGGAGAAAGTTCATGTTCTTAATTGCCATCTCACGTTTAACGAGAGGCATCACCTTCTGAGCAAATCCAGACTGATAGTCAACACTCAAACCTTGGAGGATTTGAGGGTCTTCTGCCAATGCTGTCTTAGCCGCAACTGGTAGCTGTGACATATCAGATTTGAAGGCATCTGCATAACTGCTGCTCAAGATCTCATTTGCAATATCTTCGACTGCAGAGTCACTCTCAGTAGCGATATCAGGTTCTTGACCTAACTCAGCTAATTGAGCCTCTAAAGCACGACGATCTTCTGCAAGTTTCTGGAACTTCTTAGTTGCATTAGTGCCTCGTTCAGCCATATCACGTAAGTCATTGACAGAGTCGATTTTCATCACCTCTCCATCAACCTTAAGGTATACAGGCTTATCAAGTTTTCCATCTGCATCATTTAACTGTGCAGCGTAGAAATCATCCATAGAGACGTTATCATCAGGCTCAGTGACGTCA
>JAOZLT010000218.1 GCA_029934675.1 Candidatus Altimarinota bacterium
CTATTATGAAGTTTTGTATTTCTGGTTCCAGCTTGCTGCTAACGGTTTGAATATGGTGCGTGCCGCACTTTATTCAATATTTTTCTTTAGTTTCACTAATGATCAAATTTACTAATTCTTTTTCTGTGAAAAAGAAACTGCGGCTTGTTTATTTTTTGTTAGCTATAGTTTTTTTACAATTTAATTTTTCCGTAGATCTTTCAGATAAATAATATTCTCAACACCTGGATAAGCATTTAAATATTTTTCAATTCTCCTAAACAAATCTTTCTGTGCCCAATGTGTATTTTTACCACTCTTTTGCATTCTTTTATCTAATGTGTAAAACCCCAATGCATCTGTCGAAACGTACCCTGTTATTGTAATATTTATTTCTCCAAATTCATTTTCTTTTATAAGATATTTTATATAAGCTGAGAATTGTCCCCACATTGTATTATGAAGTGAAGCTATTGATGATCTAATAGTATCTCCATGCTTTTTATTAATCATAAGCAATGATGGGTCATATTCAATTTTATTCAACTGAAGAGAACTATTCCTTGTAGTATTCAATTCAATTTCTTTCGTGTCTTTTGTAGATACTGTGGACTTAGTTAAATAAATGGGAAAGCCACTTTTAGTCATGTATTCAGCAAATCTATATTTTGCTTGAGATACTGAAGAATCTGGAATAAATATTCTTAGAGTATTTGCATTTTTTAGTTCGGTTTTTTTTTGTTTCTGAGAATGAAGGTTCAAAAATGTATTAAATAGGATGAGTAAAGTTAGTCCTGATTTTAATATTATATTCATATGCGTTTTTTATCTCAAATTTGTGTATATCAGTCAATATGGTGTCCTGTCTGTGTACAACGGTTTGAATATGGTGCGTTTGGCTTTTTGAACGCTTTATTTTCAAACTACGACTAATTTTATTTAATGCTAAGATATTCCTATTTAGTAATATCTGCCAAATGCACTATATTTTTTGTTACCCAACATAATTTATTTTTCCTTAATTATTCTAATACGACTTTCTCAGTTTTTATTCCTCTGTCTGTGATGATTTTGATATAATAAATTCCTTTAGAGTAATCACTTAAGTCAATAAATGATTTGTCAATTTGCTCTTGAATTATTGTTCCAGAAGTATTAATCACTATTATTTTTCTGATGTTATCAGAGTCTATTTTTACTATTCCATTTGTGGGGTTTGGGAATAGTCTGGTTTTTTCATTTATTGGTAAATCCTCAATTCCTATGGCAAGTAGTTCAATTTGCGGTTCCAGGCGTTGTTTGATGAGTTCTCCGTAGAAGACCACCAGATACCGTTGTTGCCAATGTTGTTGAATGTACCATTGTTGTTACGGTTGCTACCCGGAAGACCTGACGTATAAGTACCCGCTTTTAAATTTACCTGCACAAATCTTTTCAGGCTAATTTCGTACATATCTTTCATCAGCCGGATAAAAAGCCTGATAACCTCTATGTTTTCACGGACTTCCTGCAAAACCTGTTCTTTGTCTTTACGGTTGTTCGTCCTGAAGATTAATGTTAGCAAATCTATAGTTGCTTTTTTATACTTTCACCAACCGTGTATTTATACTCCCTGCTAAAATCCTTTGTAAATTGAAATATTTCAAGCAAAAGGTCGTAGCAGGCCTTGTAAACCGATAAATCATAGTGTAATCCCATATAAAAAAAATTACTTTTAGTGATTTTTGCTTGGCTCGGCAGTACTAAAATAAGTTCGCATCTGCTCTCACCTTTCGCAAAAAATTCAACCCCTTACGAAGTAATATTAAAATAATTTAATTGTCAAATAGTCTAAAAATCCCTGAGACAACGGACACTAAAGCCATTTTGCTTATAGCTGACGTCCACGCCTACGCCGCCGTAGTAATAGTACAAAATGGGGAACAGGGCGTTGTTTGATGAGTTCTCCGTAGAAGACCACCAGACACCGAAGTTGCCAATGTAGCCGAATGTACCATCGCAGAAACGGTGACCACCCGGAAGACTTGAAAACCCGTAATCGTCTGTGCCATAATGTGTATTGTGTTCATTCCACCTTGGGTGCTCAGTTGTGTTGCAACCACCGCCCAAAGGTGAATTTACTTGCCTGCACGATTTTAGTTCATTTCCATGAGGGGGGTCATTTCCGCCTACAAAGTCGATTAACGTTGCCCATTCGTCAATCGTTGGCACATGCCATCCTGTTGGGCAAAGTCTGTTAGTGTCAACAGTAGCATACCAGTTATACAAAGCACCATACGAATTTTTCCAGCTAATAACATTATCATACCATATATACGCTCCTGTTATGCGATTATACCAACTATTACTATTAGTTACATTTGGTATTGGTGTGCTGTTTCGGTAAGTTGTAGTTTTCAGGTTTTCTTTCATCCAACACTGTTCGCCAATTTGTACTGTATTGTAGGTGTTGCCGTCAATATCAGTTATAGTAGGGATGCCGGGGCAGGGTACTCCCAAAGCATAATTAAATGTATAAGTCTGGTTGCCTGTTGGCAAGTCGATAATGGTTTTCTCTCCAACATCTGTATAGGCAGTATATTTCAATTCATCTCCATGGTTAAACATAAAACTATTAATGGCTTGTTGAGATTTAAAACCGTTCACATTCCCTTTATTCCCGGTGTAAACTATTTTGCATTGTTCACCATTGGTTTTATGGCTGACTGCATTTAACATTTTTATTGTTTGGCTTGTTTGTTTTCCGGAAACAGTAAGCAAATAATATTTTTCATTACCAGCATAAAAAGTAAAGGAATGATTGCCCCGGTTTAATGTGTTTTTATATTGTGCCTGTTCTCTTCCGAGGATATCCCTGACAGATATTTTAATATTTCCCTTTTCCGGTAAATATAAATTAACTTTTGTTTCTCCTTTAAAAGGATTTGGATAATTCTGTGAAAGAGAGAAAGTGTTTTCCTCAATGGTTTCATTGTCTCCTATACTTGTTACATAATCCAGCACCAATACTGTATCGGGTGCATAAAGTGTTGTATCTCCACCCTGCGTAAGGTTTTCAATAAAGATACTGTCCAATGGAATGTATTGCCCATTGTTCTCTGCTGTAAAAGTTAATTCCAATGTGGGTTTTTGGCTAAATGCACTTCCGATAAGCCCAAGTGCCAAAATTGAAAGTAAAGTTTTTGTTTTCATAAGTCTACGTTTTAAAATGTTTTTAAAATCTATTTTTATGATGTACTTTGTTTCTTTTTGCCCCCAACGGTTTGGCTAAGAAACGTTGACACCCCTTTTTCGGGGTGGATATGTTTTT
>JAOZLT010000219.1 GCA_029934675.1 Candidatus Altimarinota bacterium
ATGAAAAAAAACTGTTTCAGAACCACCTTTTAAGTGGAAAAATTTATTGGCAAGTAGGATTTTCATCAAGTAAAGTTAATAAGTTAAGAACTTCCCATACAGTTTCATGGTATAATCTCGTCGCCATCTCCATCCTGTTTAAGAATATTCAGAATCTGATTGTTGCTGTAACGTGATTTTCCCAGTGTAAAATTCCGCCTGTTTTTTTATACGCGAAATTTCTACTTTTAAACACCTCTCTTTTTCGGGGGGGTTACCGGGTCGTCTCCATAAATTCCATTGACTTTTATATTTGTGATTCTGGGCCCATTTTTAGTCATCACTATCCACATGAAATGCTGGAAATACCTTTCTTCAGGGCCGCCTAATCTTCTTCCTCCAGTTGCTGACAGGGAATAACAGTCTAACCCGTCAACTTGAAGCTTGTAATAAGAGTGGATATGTCCTGCCAGCAGTGTGAAATTGTTTTTCGGACCCAATGTCTTTCGAAATTTTATCCAATCATCGTTGGGAACATTTTTGTCTCCAGGGATAAAAAATATTGGTTTGTGCATAATAATAAATGTCCACCGAACACCTACGTTCTCTCTTATCGTTTGTTCTAACCAAAACATTTGTTTTTCGTCTATTTCTCCATACCAATCCATATTTCCGGACAAGCTTTTTTCTGCATTAGATAAAAATATGAAGAGTGTGTCGTTGTATATAAAATGTTGATAGCGTTTCCCTAGATTGCGGTCAAAATATTTCCTCGTAATGTCATTGCCTATATCGTGATTGCCGGGAGTGAAATAGAAGGGCATTTCAAGCTTGTCAGTTATTTTAAATATTTCGTCCCATTCCTGAGAACAATGCTCGGCACTATCCACATGTCCTTCAATTAGATCACCGACAGAGATAACAAAAGATGGCTGCATTTCATTTATCGAATTTAATGCAGAAGAAAATATCCCTGTTTCCGGGCCGCCCCCTGTTCGGTCGGAAACTATGGCAAAAGCAAAAGTCTCTTTACCTTCTTTCACTTCAATAGCGGTATCAGAATTATAGTTGGATTTGCAGGAAGCGAGAGGAGCTAAGAGTGCAAACTGAGATAAAATGCCCAAAAAAAATCTTCGTGAAAATAGCTTCATTTTAAGCCCTGTCTGCCCTTGATTCTAATTTGAGATTCAATAGTGATTGTTTGTGGTCTATTCGCATCATTAGTTTTACTATCAATAGTCATATCCTTATTGCAGATTACATCAATTTTTTTTGTGTTACAATAAGGCTGTCTTTTATTTGTTTAAGGAAAAACCGGTCGGTTTTATGATTGTTTTTTTTATAATGCAGGTATAGTTCAATTAAATTCAGCAGCAGATAAAATTCGACATTAATAAATTGATGATCAATTCTGGATTTATCTAAATAAGATAACAATTTATTAAGATAAGCAAGGCTTTCATTGACAGCGGAAGCTACGCTAACTTTTTTAATCAGGATTGCTTTATGCATCATAAAATAGCACAAGTCATAGAAAAGAGGGCGGTGTCCAAATGTTTCCCAATCAATAACTTTTACCTTGTTGCCGGAAACGAATCTGTTCCAGGGGGTATAATCACCATGACTGCTCGCCAGGAATATTGTTTTCTCCGTTTTAGAGTTAAAGTAGTCAATTACAAACGACAGATCTTCCTTGTATTGGTGCAGGTTTATCTCTTTTAAGTATTCTGATAAGTTGACGGCCTGAAAGCCCAGCTGGTTATGTAATTCACTGAGGGCCAGAATATCATTTTCCGTTAATGAAACAGTTATTGACTCCTTCTTTATTATGTTGCCTTGTAAAAATCCGACAAATCTTCTGTTTTCAAACTGTTCAAGAAGTTGCGGAATTTCCATGTATTTTAGGTCGTGTTTGCTTAATTTCTCCAGCCCCTTGAATTCATTGACTATCCTGGCAATTCCTCCCTTCGAATTTGCTGATTTAAAATAACCAGATGGTTCGTTATGTTCATTGACATATTGAATCGTAAATTTCTGATATCGGCCGGGCGCTCCCGTATACAGGATATTCGGGTCATAACCGTTTCCATCAAAAACAGTTGCCCCCATTTTAGATCCCTTTACGATTAACCGGTCTGGAAAAACAGCTGTGAAAAGATTAAACTTGTTAAATATCTTAGCTCCGGTCCAAACCAGCTTTGACATGAACGATGTGGGTTTAATAATGAGCCCGGGTTGATCTAAGATATTTTTTTTATTTAAGATAATCCATCTTGGATTTTTGAATCCTGGAATGACAATGTACTCAAATGCATCATTAGCCTCGACATATTTTGAAATAAATCGACTTCTGTAGCAGTAAAAATATTTATCTTCTCTGTTGCCGTCATGCCATTCTCTAACCTTGTAGCCGAGTGATGTCCAGTAATCGTGCATCCAGTACGTTCCGGAGGACATAATGTCATCACAATATATTGGGCAGCCACTGTCAGCAAACAGTTCAATGAATGACGCTCTGTTATCCATCGCAGCTGTATCGCCGGCTCATCAGTTCAAGGCAGTGTGACAGGACTTCATTGACGCTCCGGTCAAACGGACCGTCTGTGCAGATCTCAATGATATCTCCGTGCTTTTTGATTTCATCGGCATATAATAACTTTTGCTTATTGATTTCATCTATGTCGATTTCATGTTTTCTTGCATACAGAGTTTCCGGTCGGGCATTAAAGTAAAATTGAATATCCGGTTGTGGAATTATATGTCTGTCGCAAAAAAGCATAATTTTTTTGCTTACTTTAAATCCAAAACGTTCAGGGTAAATTATGTTGTCAAAATGATATCTGTCAAAGATAACCAGGCCACCTGTGTGTGACTGCATGAAATATTTTGTCTGTCCTGAAATAAAATCTGCTGCATAATACATGTACTTCAGGAGGCTTACCATTGATGAGAACAGCGAAAGGCGGACAACCCTCTTTCCCGATTCATCTACAGTCTCTGCCTGACCCTTGGTGCCGAGTATCCGGGCAATTCGCGGCAGTAAAAAAGGCCTCCAATAGAACTCTTTACTTCTGTTTTTGGTGAAAAAGCGGTTTGAATTATCAATCAGGTATTCCTTAATGCTGGTTTTCCCGGCCCCGTCAATTCCCGTAAAGCTGATAACCAGTCCATTTTTATGTCTTATTCTTAAATAGATACTCTCTATGAATTTTAAAAAAATTCTGCCCCTTGATTGGTCAAGGTTGAAAAACGTTCTTAAAATTAAATGTCGTTTAACCGAGCCGGACATCATTTCAAGACCGCGCC
>JAOZLT010000220.1 GCA_029934675.1 Candidatus Altimarinota bacterium
TGCATATCGGAAACTGCAACCGGAGGAGTTGTTTTTTGCTTTTGGGTGGGCTTGAGTAGGGGAGCGAAGCGACCCGGAACAAGCCCACCCAAAAGCAAAAAACAATTATCTTCCGTGCAAATGTTATGCACATTTCATCAATCCGTTTGAAGTATAATTATTTCTCTATCAATACATAAAGAATGGCGAGGTAGATTGTCAATTTTAGCGAAGCGTTAAGAAATTTACAATCTAACTTGTCATTCTTACTGCATCAATAAAAATCATCAGCCTTGGACGAACTAATCAAAATTTGCATAGTGTTTAGTAAAATAATTTAGGTTCATTTGTTTTTTCTATTCTTAATTGTGTAAAAAGCTCTAATTTTAATTGTGTAAATCTTTCTAATAAAAAGTTTTCATAAGTTTCTTCTGTTATTGTTTTTCTATTACCATAGCAAAATTCTAAATCTTTTCTTTCCGTCATAAATAATTTTTCATGTTCTTTTATTTCATCAATATTCATTTTACCAGCCTTTATCTGTTTATCTGCATATTCATAAAGAGTCTTAGAACTCTTACCTAAATTTAGAGGTTTAGGAATAAGGCATAAATTTGCAATATTATTCATAGATATTCCATCGGGAAAATTTTTTTGCAGTTTTTCTATTGGTATAATATGTTCAATATGAAATGTTTCAGAGTTTTCTTCAAAAACAGTAATTCGATTAACATAAATGTATTTTAGGAATAGGTAAGTTGCTGTTGAAAAAGATTTCCTTGTTTTTTCCTTTCTTTCAAGTGTTGTATAAAACCATTCATCAAGAACTGAACCCCATTCATGTGAATTAATTTCTCTTTTTTTATTTATTGTATTTTTATATTCACTAATTAAGCTGTATCCTTTTCTTGACCAGTAACCTCTTATAATGTCATATAAATATCGTGCTTGAATTAATGGTTTTATTTCTTTTAATTCCTTTTTATATGATTTTATATTTTCTTTTAGATTATTTTTGATGTCAAACCTTATTTGAAAAACAGTTGCAATTATAGCAATAACTTGTGCTTCTGTATGATGGATTCTTGCTTTACTACTCGTATGTTTATTTAATTTTGCAGAAATATACGGGCTTAGTATTTCTGCTGTTGTTTCAATTGAAAGTTTTAAACATTTTTCAAATAATTTATCATTATCTTTTGTAATTATCTGGAATGTGTTAGGTAATTTTTTGTTAATTTGTTCTATTGACAAACCTAAGCATACTGCCGAAATATTAAATCCAAGAGACTCTTCTTTGGGATTTGTTTTTAAAAATAATGAAGTTAATTTATTATTGGTGTTAATATTAGATTTTCTCAGCCATTTTCCTAATCCTAAAAAATATTCAAAATATGTAAAATCAAGAATCTCGGAATCTTGTGTGTATCCCTCAATTTCATAGCCTTGGTTTATCATATCATTGTATTTATTTGTAATTTCCGTTATAATATCTTTATTTGAAATATTAATCGGTTCATAAATACTTGTCCATGTTGCTGCAAACATTTCATACTTACTTAATAATATACCTTGTTTATTTAGTAATTCAAAAATAATTGGAAGGTTATTACTATCTCCACTGTATATAATTGCAGGTATTTGGTAATTATCAATTGTTGAAGTTTCTTTTACTTTATCAAGAAATGGAGCTGAAATCTCTTCAAGGTCATCTCTTTTATTTCCACGGTTTATACCTATATCTTTTATTCCTTTTGTTAAATGGGTTATTAATTTACTTGGAGTAAAACCATCTTTGTTTCCAAATCCTTTTACTTCTTCAACCCAGCTAATTATTCTATTTTTACATAAATCGTTTGTGAACTCTTCTTCTTTATTTATTATTCTTACAATATCAAAAATTAACTGGTTATCTATTTCATCATCAGTAAAGTATTCAGTAGGGTTTTCTGAATGACTTTTTAAAGTTGATACTCTTTGGAGTCCATCAATTAATCCATATGTTGTGCCATTCTTATCAGCATTATAGACATATAGCAAGAGAGAACCTATTGGAAAATCATTCTTTATAGATGTTATTAATTTTTTCTTACGTTCTTTATCCCATCTTAAACTGCGTTGAAATTTCGGAATAACTATTTCAAAAGCAATATTATCTTCTTTATTGATTGCATTGATAATATCTTTAACAGTTAATATTTTTGTCTCTGTATAACCTTTTATATTACTCTTTGAATCCATTTTTAGTTTTTTTTTGTGCATAACGGAAATGGGTTGGCGGAATTGGTGTTTTTGTAGCTTGCGAAATGAGCGAAGCGAATGAAGCAAGCTACAAAAATACCAATTACGTCCAAACCAATGTTGTGTGCATTTTCATCAATCCGTTTGCTGTGTCTTATCATCTTTCGTATCTGCCCAAAAAGAATGGCAAGTTAGATAATCAAGTTTTCAAACGAAGTGCAGAAAAAATGATTATCTGACTTGTCATTCTACTTGCGTTAATAAAAATCATAGGCTCGGTAAACAAATTTATTAAAACACACACAGTATTTTGTTTATTTAATGTCTGTTTTCTAATTGTTTAAGTAATTTATGTAAATCCAGATTTTGTCATTTTAATAATTTTGTTTTAGTATTAAAGTAAAAGTTTGAATTTATTTTCAGTTTTTTAAATTTATCTATTTCTCCAAAGTAAATTTTATTAGTATCTATTTCATTTACAGGAATAATGTATAATAATTCAGGTTTGTTTGGTTTTCCTTCAATTCCAACAACAATAAATGAGAGTTCTGAATTATTTTGCAAGTAATTTTTATGATTTTTTATTACTATAAATTCGTTATTGTTTTCTTTTATCCATTTAGTTTGTATGTAAAATTTACCTGTTTCTTTTTTTATATTATATTCGATTTGCAAGTCGAAAAATTGCTTGTCTGATATATTTAATTTTCTTATTGTAAAATATTTTGACGAAAATTTATCTTTAATGAATTCATTAAAGATTTTTTGATTTTCAATCTCTTTGGCAGATTGCGTAACAATATCTGCTTGTTTTGTATTAATGCTATTAAGTGCTAAACCAAAACCTATAAAAACAAGTCCGACAATTAATAATGTTATTGCTTTTTTTTTCATTTTTTTAAGACAGTTTATTATTGTTATGGTTAAAATGAAAGTTGTTTTTCTGAAAATTCATTTTCTCGTATTTTTTCAAAAAACTTTTATATAAAAAAGTGTGTTCTATTTCGTTGAGTGGTATTATAAATAATTCCATCGGATTATCTGCACTCCCGCCTA
>JAOZLT010000221.1:0-2538 GCA_029934675.1 Candidatus Altimarinota bacterium
CAGACGCTTGCTTAAGAGTTTGACGCCCGCATTGAACTCGTGTGCGCCACTGGCATGTGAAGGAGCACCCGCAAGAAGCACAATTTTTTTTCGATCTCCACAAAGGGGTAATCGTTTGAGTTGAATATCTTTGAACTGGACCACCATCGGTGGGCCAGAGTGGATTTGTAATGCCAGCTTCCCGCGAAGATCGTGGTGCGCTTTTTCGTCATCAACAACTTCTGCAGTCGTCACACCGTTGATCTTGAGTGTCAAATGTGTCCCACAGGCAATGATGTGATAGTCATTCCACTTTGCAAGATCCACCTCAGCCTGTTTCACGCCAAGGGGAGTCGTCTTTCTCTCCCCCGTTGGGCCAATCACCGTTTTTTCACCCCGTTTGGCAAGTACGCCACGACCATGCTCATCGTAGAGCACGCCAAGCCACTTTCCGGCCCGGTCGATATCTGCCTGATATCCCTTGGCATGGCCATTCTTGGCAATTTGGCTACGAAACTGAATGCCGGAATTTGCGGAGGGTTCGCCCAAAATCCGAAATTTTAACTTAAGCTCAAAATCATCGATTTGGCCAAGTTGCCACACGAGAAACTGATTTTCCCGACAAGGTAATTTGTCACTTGCGCGGGCCGTAATCGCGCCCTCTTCCACGGTCCAATAGCGCATATCGGGCGCAGACCAACCTTCTAGGGAACGGCCGTCAAAGATCGGATGGAAGCCCTCTTGAACCTCGGCCACAACCCCACTTACCAAGGCACCGTGGAGACTAAGCAGACACACAAAAAGCAATCGTCTTTTCATCATCACCCGCCTTTCATGATGTTATTAGACTCCGATGCTACCAAGTTGTCGACCGGCATCCCGAAGACGAATCAGGACCAGAGAGATTCAGACCGCCTCATGTATGCGACTGCGAAATTTTTCCGGGAACTCCGGAGCATGTCGGTTAAACAAATGGCCACCGATCACAATGGCATCCATGTCTGTTCGCAAAAAACAACGTATCGCTTCGATCGGTGTACGTACAATCGGTTCGTTCTCATTGAGTGATGTGTTGAGCACTATCGGCACACCTGTTTTGTCATAAAAGTTTTTGATCAAGGCGTGGTAAAGGGGATTCGTTTTCTGGGAAACCGTCTGCAAACGCCCACTGCCATCAACATGCGTCACTGCAGGAATCACACTATGTTTTTCTGCACGAACTGGAAATACTTTTTCCATATAGGGTGTGGGTTCATCAATTTCAAACCAGTCGGACACATATTCTTCAAGGATACTCGGGGCAAAGGGACGGAACTTCTCCCGAAATTTGATCCGTAAGTTGATGATATCTCGCATATCAGTCCGTCTCGGATCCGCCAGCAAAGATCGGTTGCCCAAAGCACGAGCGCCGAATTCCATGGGCCCTTGAAACCATCCAACGACCTTGCCATCAAGCAAGAGATCGGTGGTATTGTCGATGAGTTCCTGCTGGGAGAGAAACTGTGAAGGCACACCTATTTCCTCTGAAGCAGCCACAATCTCTTCGTCGGTAGCCTCACAACCCCAGTAGGCATGGTCCTGAACGAATCCTCTCGACCTGCCGAGGAGTGTGTTCCAAACATAAAAAGCCGCCCCGAACGAGGTGCCATTGTCGGCAGCACCTGCTGGCACATACACCTGATCAAACTCCGTATTTGAAGTCACCTTCCCATTGGCAACCGAGTTCATTGCCACTCCACCAGTCAGACAGACGTTCTTGAGCCCTGTAGATCGCTGCAGACATTGCAAAAGATGCAGAATAATTTCTTCGGTCACCACCTGCAGTGACTTTGCAATATTGTCGTGTCGCGGTGTCGATTCGTCTTTTGAATCGCGCATCGGGCCAAGCTCTTTTTCCAGAAGAGGACTATGAAAGGGCTCGACTTTCGGTGAGCCCTCATTCCATGCCATCCGAATACCACGCTTATGATGCGTGAAATAATCCAGATTCAATTCAAAAGTATCACCTTTGGGAAAAATGATTTTTCTGAACACATCAATAAATTCCGGTTCCCCATAAGGCGCAAGACCCATAACCTTGTATTCATCGCCATAGTGAGGAAAGCCCAGATACATCGTTACGGCACTATAGAGAAATCCCAGTGAGTGCGGGAAGTACACCCGGTCCAACTCCCTCCAGTTTGTGCCCTGAGCCTGTGCCGTTAGAACACTTGTAAAATCTCCCATTCCGTCTACCGAAAGAACTGCTGCTTCATCAAAGGGAGAAATTAGAAAACCGGCAGCGACATGTGTCTGGTGATGCTCAATGCGATGAAATTGCGCCTTGAAGTCGGATCTATCAATGCCAAGAGCCCGAGCAAACTGATCTTCAAGGCCCAGTGTTTTTCCCTGACGCTTGAGACGATCCATAATGGCCGAAGGCGATGGCCAGTGTCGTGCAACAAAACCGACACGCTTGAGCATATTCGCCTTTGGATTGAACGATATCGCTACGTGATCAATATCTCGCGGTTTGAGATTTTCTTTTTCGAGACACCAGCGAATTGACTCGGCTGGAAA
>JAOZLT010000221.1:2548-3272 GCA_029934675.1 Candidatus Altimarinota bacterium
TCGACGACAAGAGCGGCCGATGCATCCCCATGATACGCATTGATCCCAATAATATTCATGCTGCAATCAGAGTCCCAATTTTTTCACATGTCCATACAAAAGATAAATAGGTACTGGCCAACCAGTTGCCACAAATAACACAAGTCCTTCAATCGTGTCAGGTACCTCGGGAGACGGGACCGCCTGTTTGAGTCGATCGCACTTGCAATCCGAATCGCTCACCTTTTCTTATCAATATTCATCAATTCGGCAACAATCCAAGAGATTAAATCCGTAAGTGACGAGAATGATTGTACCTGCCGATTGCTTGTCGTAGAATGGAAATAATAACGGGCTCAGGGCGGGGAACAACTCATAATCAACGTAAAAGGATGTCAATATGAAGGCCAAGCTCGTTGTGGTCCAAGGCGCCGATGCGGCGGAAATTCCGCTCCGGTTGCCCTCTGTTATTGGCAGGAGTAGGCAAGCGGGGGTCAAAGTTCGAACAAGTGTGGTCAGCCGTGAACACTGTCAGCTCTTTGACAAAAACGGCAAAATATTTGTACACGACCTTGAATCGGCAAACGGAACGTTTGTGAATGATGTCAAAATTCACAAACCAACGCTGCTGGACACTGATGATTTCCTGACCATTGGACCAGTAACTTTGCAGGTCGTTTACAAACCTGCGACAAAAACGGACGTCGTTGGGGAACATGCGATCGAGGCTTCGGAAGAATCTGGT
>JAOZLT010000222.1 GCA_029934675.1 Candidatus Altimarinota bacterium
ATTGTAAAGGATTACAAAATTAGAAGATTAGAAAATTTAAGAATGTGATTGCGAAATACGAAATTAGAAATGCGAAATCATTTTCGTTGTACCTAAACTTCTTCGTAGTATATAATAATCTAGGTAAAATATCTGAAAAACAAAATGATAATATTACAAATTTTCGGAATCATCGTGTTACTTGTAGCGGTACTTTTTTTGATTGCATGGAAGATTAGAGCGAAAAAGAATTTTGAGCGTTCTTTAAATATGATTTTTTTAGAGATTTCTATCCCAATTAAAGATTCTAAAGAGGATAAAGAAAAAGAAAATGAGCAGTACTCATCTGGTAAGTCTTTTAAGGAAGTGAATGATGTAATGACACATCTCTTTGAAGCTTTGCATTCAATACATAGTGGAGATTATGTAAATTTGATAACAGGTCAGGATTTCTTTTCTTGTGAATATGTTGTGCTAGATGGGCTTTTGAGATTTTATATGGTTGTACCAAGAAATCTAAAGTCATTAGTTGAAAAGCAAGTTACTGCGTTTTATCCGGATATATTTATTGAGCAAGTAGAAGATTATAATATTTTTAGGGAAGGCTATAAAACATCTGGTATGTATGCAAGGTTGGCTAAACCTAATATGTTTCCTATACGTACTTATCAATTTTTGGGTTCAGACCCTTTCAATAATATTGCAAATGCTTTATCTAAAATTGATATAGATGAAGGTGTTGCTATCCAAATTATGCTAAGACCACTTGCTGATGGTTGGCAAGATAAAGGCAGGAAACAAGCCGAAAATCTTTTTCAAGGTAAAAAAAGTAAATCTTTAATGCAGAAACTTAATATATTTTCTTGGATAGGTACTATATTTCGAATTCTTATACAAGGAGCTGATCAGGAGAAATTTACTGAAAATATGGATTCAAATACAGGTGGCACGCGTACAACGCCTTTGATGGACGAGCAAGTTAAACTTATGGAAACTAAAAATGTAAAAGTTGGTTTTGAAACTATTATTCGTATAGTCGCTTCTGCAAAAAGTAGTTATAAAGCAAAACAAATTGCAGGAGATGTAATTAACTCTTTTGCTCAATATAATGCTCCAAATAATAATGGAATTACCAAAACTAAATATTTTTCTAAAAAAGCATTGATTAGAGGTTTTATACTTAGGGATATTAAAAAGGGGTGGTTCCAAAGATTGGTACATCCTGGGCCTATGATATTTTGTTCAGAAGAAGTTTCTTCCGTATTTCATTTTCCAAATATTAAATATAACCGTTCACCTGTAATTAAGTGGCAGGAGTTTAAGATAGCGGCAGCTCCTAATAATTTGCCTTCCAGTGGACTCTTTTTAGGTAATAATGTATTTAGAGGTGAAACTAAGGCGGTTCATATTAAGCGAGATGATCGAAGACGTCATTTTTATACAATTGGTAAGTCCGGTACAGGTAAATCTACTATACTTAAGGGTATGCTTAAGCAAGATTTTAAGGAAAATGAAGGAGTGTGTTTAATAGATCCACACGGGGATCTTGTAGAAGGCGTTTTGTCGCATATCCCACGTTCACGCGCGGATGATGTAATCATATTTAATCCGGGGGATTTGGATCGTCCTATGGGTTTAAATATATTGGAGGCTCACACTAAAGAACAGAAGGAATCCATATCTCAGGAGGCTCTTGCTATATTTATCAAATTATTTGGTGAGGAGATAATGGGACCACGTTTACAGCACTATTTTCGCAATGGATGTTTAACTTTGATGGATGATGACGAAGAGGGGGCAACTTTAATCGATTTACCAAGGCTATTTACAGATGATTCGTGGCAGAAATATAAGATAAGTAAGGTCAAAAATCCCGTAGTTAAGGCTTTTTGGGAAAAAGAAATGGCTGCGACCGGTGCTCGTGAAAAGCAGGAAATGATTCCATATTTTAGTGCTAAATTCGGTCCTTTTGTAACAAATGCTCAAATTCGTAATATTATTGGGCAGACTAAATCCGGTTTTGATTTTCGAGCAGTTATGGATGAAGGAAAGATTCTTTTATGTAATCTTTCTAAGGGTAAACTTGGAGATTTGAATGCTCAGCTTATAGGTATGATAATGGTATCAAAGATGCAAATGGCTGCTATGAGTCGTGTGGATATAGAAGAGGAGGATAGAAAAGATTTTTATCTGTATGTGGATGAGTTTCAGAACTTTGTAACAGATTCCTTTGCATCTATTTTATCCGAAGCTCGAAAATATCGACTGGGTCTTATTATTGCACATCAGTATATATCGCAGATTACTAAGATGCAGGGAGGGGGAAAGGGGAGTCATGAGGATACTACTATTCGTGATGCCGTATTTGGTAATGTAGGCTCTATGATGTGCTTTAAAATAGGTGCACAGGATGCGGAGTATATGGCAAAGGAATTTTCGCCTGTGTTCAGTGAACAGGATTTGATTAATATTGCGAACTATCAAGCATATATAAAGCTTAATATTGATAATTCCACATCTCGTGCCTTTTCTATGTCTACGGTTTATGATCCATCAAAGGGCGATGTTGAGGCTGCGGAGGCATTTAAACAGTTATCTCGGCTTAAATATGCGCGTGAGAAGAGCTTTGTGGAACGAGAGATATTTCGGCGAGTTGGAACGAAAACGGTTGATGGTACGAAGAATACTGCGAGCTAATTGTTATTTGCTAATTACTATTTTTGATTGAGGAGGTGTGGGGGTGTGTTTGGGGTGTCGGCTGTTCATCAATTAGCCTATTCAAACCACCCGCTCGACTAGTCGAGCTCCTCCTCACTTGAGGATGGGGAAACTTCATCGGGAATAACTATTATATTATTATCATTACCAACAGGTTCCCCTCCTAGAATTAGGAGGGGCCGACACGAAGTGACGGGGGTGGTCGTCGGGGGTGGTCGTCGGGGGTGGTTGTGTTGGGGTGGTCGTTCGTGGTCGTTCGTCGAAGTGACGGGGGTGGTTTGAAATGTTTAATTCAGAATTTCCAATTTCCAAAAGATGACTAATTTCGAATGATTATTGTATGAAGGTTGGATAACCCATTAGAAATTAATTAATTCGTCCGCCTGAGGCGGAGGAAATTGGAAATTCTGAATTCGAAATTACCTAATTACCTATAATCCTATTTCATACAATCCTGCAAATCAATAAATCATGAGAATCCAGGTTCAGACAATTGCCATATACCCAAAAACCCAACATACTCAATTAATGAATTGTTGGGTTATTTGATTTTGGATTATTGGCTTAT
>JAOZLT010000223.1 GCA_029934675.1 Candidatus Altimarinota bacterium
TTTGGTTTCTATGTGATGCTGGGTATTTAAAATATTTAGGCCATATCATTTGAAAATTCTCCAATGTCTTTTCTGGAGTTTCTTTTATTGTTATGTTGTATGTGTGTGATGATTGTGCCGGAAATGTATATTCAATATAACTTTCAGGTGGTGCAGTAGTGCTATCGTTGTACTTTCGGCCAAACCGGATATAATAAAACAACCTAAATAATGCCGCTTCAATTTCCGTATGACCTAACTGAAACCGTTGATAATACCTATCGTTGTTAACTGCCGGAACATCAACCGCACCTGTTAACATATTTTGATCGCCTGTATCGTAAAATTGTGCAAGAAGATTATCTAAATAATGCGCCCATTCGTGAGCTACTGTACCATCGCCACTACTACGGGTGAGGTTTATAATTTTTCGGGTAGGTTCATAATGAGCCATTGCCCCACCACTACCACGGGCTGCAAATGCAATACTAAGCCCTCCCATTTTATTAATCTGGACTGCATCCCAATTCAGAATTTCAAACAGGTCGGACATAGCACCAATAAAGTGCCTGATATGCTCTTTTACTTCCGAATCTTTAATGCTTTTACCCAACTGAACGCCAGCAAACCCAAATGTTTTAATGATCTCTTTTTCTGAAACCATTTCATCATTAATAAACAGGCCACCAACACGCTTAATGTATGCAAGTGATTTGCCAGAGTTTATTTTAAGGTCGGTAGATTCTTTTTTGTCAACTGTTTTTTTCTCAAACGCCCAACTCCAATCTGGAGTTTTAGCAAGGTCTTTTTTGTATTCTACAAGTTTTTCTTTTGTCTTTTCTATTGTAGTTTCAAGCTGATTAATAGCATATATACGATATAATTCGAGTTCTTTTTTACCTACATTTTCATACCGAAGTTTATTATTCGCTAAAAAAGCACGTTTGTATTTTACCTCCTCAAAAAGATCATCAAGACTTGCATCTTTTACGTCCTGAATTGATTTTGTGTAATATTTTATGTCTCGTAGTTGAGAATCTATTTTATCTTGTTGCGAAAGGCCGTCAAACCCTTGTGCCGTTTGCCAATACTTATAACCTGTTTTATTGCTATAAACCATATTCGCAAATCGGGCTGATGTTTTAGCCTTTAACAAAGAATACATTGTTGGAAAATTCTTTATCTCCGTTAGCTCGTCTAATTTATAAAAATCATCAATTGTAAGAGTTTTGCGGCCTTCTATTTTAAATTCAAAATATGAATATCTATTGTTTTCGTTGATAAATTTAATTATTTGGGCCGGAGACATTAATACTTTTGCAAGTGCAAATGAGGATAGCTTTCTTAAATCTTCTAAAATTACGGAATCACCGATTTGATCTATAATATACTCTACAATTTCAACATACTCCTTCCTTGCTTCGGGGGTGTTCTTTTGAGGCTTTGGTGGATATGATTTGCGAATTTCGTTTATGTAATATGCAGTACCAGGGCTTACGCCTTTTTCCTGCATTTCGACAAAGTTATATTTAGGCCAGACTTTATCTTTTACCACCATTTCGGTTGCTGTAATACTATCTTGCTCTAAAGTTTCAAGGTCGGAAGAATTTATAATTGTTTTTCGGGCTGCTTTCTCCTTTTTACTTCCTGGAACATAGCGGCCTGTATCTTTAAAGTCTCTTTTTTCCTGATCCTTGCGTAGTTTTTCACGAACACGATCATCAATGCTGGTCTGACCTAACCCATTTTTAGTGAGGTCGATATATGTTACTTTATTTTTTGTTGTTTTTTTCATATCTCCAATGTTAAAAGTTTCAGCTTTATTTTAGCGGCCTTCGCTTTTTGTTTCATTAGTTTGAAGTTTGCGGGTGGTTTGGGTTCATTTTGTTGAGAAAACAAATCAAATGTAGATGCTTGCTCAATATCTTTTATTTCACCTTCAATTTTGGTTCGCTCTGTTATTTTTCGCAAAATAGCTTTATTCAGTTCAGAAATCCGGTTTTGAAACTTTTTAACCATATCGGCCATACCTTCACGCCTTGCACGTACAATAAGTTCCTCTTTGGCACTTCGCTCTTTATCAAATTTCTTGATTACCTCATTAATTTCTGCAATTTTTATCTTTGCCGGATCGGTATGTGCTGAAGATGAAATGATCTTTTGAAGGTTAAGGGGTTTTTTACTATCAAAATCAATAACCATTACCTTTCGATCAATCAAATCGAATAATTCTGATTTTTTTAAATTCAAACCTTTGCCCTTATAAATATAATCAAATATCTCGGCTTCGTGTTGGTCTGTCAGTGGGTACATTGATCGCAATACGCCTACCCATTGTGCATTTCGTTTTAGATATGGAAACGATTGTTCGGATGGGCTATCGAGGTACTCAACAAACCGGCCTGACATATTCAGGTTCGACATATCTTTTAATGCGTTCAAATAACTTTCGGGTTTAAATAGCCCCTTCATGCGCTCTTTATTATACCCTTTTATTTTAGCTCTCTTGTATGCAATTAGATCAGATTTAAAACCTTCCTGTGTGCCTGATCGGTTGCTTTCGAGTACGGCATAATCAATAGCATCGTCCTTATCTCCCAAATATACCTTTACAGGCATTTCCTGTAATTCCGTTGCGCCTTTTTTATACAATATCTCGGATGCCTCCCACCTGGAATGGCCGGATATTACAACATATTTTCTTTTTTCGGTATCGAACCATACAATTATTGGTTCTTGTGATTTGTCAAAACCTTCGTTTACGATTTTATCAACTGTTTCGCTGGCAAACTTATGTTGCCGTCCCTGAAATATTTTTGGGTCTGTTATTATTTTCTTCCGGTCAATATTTTTTACATCGGAAAATAATTGATTGGATTTTTGCGGTTGATTTACCTTTTTTGTATCCGTTTTTGGTGGTTCGGGGCTTATTTTTGCGGTTGATTTACCTTTTTCCTCTTTATTCTCCATTTCCAGCCTGTTCTCAATCGCTTCTAAAATTGCATCGTCCCTGTTGTCGGTATTTATGTATTCGGCTTTCCCATCAACAAATGTCACATAATAGCGATAGGAAGCAGATGTTTTAATTGATTTAAACATTCGATAACCTGAACCGGAGGTTTCTTTTTCCTTTTTGGCTGATTTAATGGCCGGCACAAGTTCTCTTTCGTGTTTTTTAGTTGATTTACCTTTTGCATAAGATACAAGATACACCCCCTCATGTTCTGGATTATCATAACCGTAAACAAAGGTTATTTGTCCGGTAAATACTTTTTGGGCTG
>JAOZLT010000224.1 GCA_029934675.1 Candidatus Altimarinota bacterium
TGAAAACATTCTATATAACACTTTATCAATGAAAACATTATCTAAGAAAATGAAAGGAAACACTTTATCAAATGAAAACATTCTATATAACACTTTATCAATGAAAACATTCTATATAACACTTTATCAATGAAAACATTATCTAAGAAAATGAAAACACAAAAGGAAACTAATGCTAACCAATGAAAAAAAACAAATGATAAACTCCTTACTCCTGGTACTCTCATCACAACCAAGGGATTATAGAAAAAACCTTAAACTCCAGGATTTCATAAGCGACTATCACACCGTAATCAAACTCGAGACCCAAAAGATAAAAGATCAATTCCTCTTGATGGGTATAAATCCTATAGGCTTAAATAAACATCTAATGGAGCATATCATAAGCGAATTATTCAGCAACCACAGAGGCACTTATCTTTTCAGATACAAAACACACCAATAACTAAAGGGGCGTAAGACCCCAAAGGAAACTAATGCAACTCCAACAATGTAAAAAATGTCAAATAAAATGTCTTATAGAAGACACTCAAGAAACTGAAAAAACAATCCTTGAAACCCAGTTCGGAATTATGACCCCAAAACAACAAATGCAAAACGCGTTATGTAACAGATGTCTATCAGAGGTCACAGAAAAAGAAAAAGAGTACCAGAAACTAATCGACCTCAACATTTACCAAAAAATAAAAGATGCTCTTTGCCTCAGAAAAGATGAACAAATAAAGGCATTAATTAAAATTGATGTTATTCTCAGTGCTATCAATCACCCTGAAGCAAGAGCTGCTCAAGAGCATATCAATAAGAGAATAGAAGAGCTGAACCCTACCCAAGAAAAATGGTTGCACCACGCGGTTAAACGAAAACATAGAGCTTAAACACTGCTTAAATAAAAAAGAAAACAGCTTATATATTACCCCATATCAGCACCTAAAAAAAACTGAAACCCTCAAGTGCAGACCCGTTTTTTCGCGAAAATCCATCGCCCTTGAACCCCGTAAATAAGGGGGTTAATATTCGTTTAAGAATTGATTAACATAAGGTAATTTCTCGTAAAAAAAATAGTCGCATGGTAGGTCGTGTTAAAAATAAAAAAGAGGCTTAAATCGGCTTGTAGGAAATGAAGGAAAATAGAGAATAATAGAGGAAAGGGCGTAAGCTCCGCTTAAATACCCCTCTTGAAAAATTATAGGTATTCAAGAGAGGAAGGATAGTTGCTCAAGAACAACCTCAAGCAACAAGACGGCTAACCGCCAATAAAATTATTATCACAGATAATATAAAAAAACGCCTATAAAGAATCGCTAAGCGATGACATCTAAGATGTACCCGAAATTCGGGTTCCAGATAAAGGCAAAGGAAAGAAGTGATGCTTCTAATTACCAGAAAAACGATTAAAGGTCGTAATCCTGAACCATTCAAAGGGTGGTCTTACAGAGAGTAATTAAATGGAAATAAAAGAACTCCAAGCCACGAAACCTATTTTTCCTATTTATACGAATCTATTATTGAATCTATTAATAGATATGTATAAATAAAGCAAAGGAAGAACATGAACACGACCACAAGCACGGACAAAAAAATAAATGATCTGGCATTAAACAGACTTGATGTTATAAAAGAACTTACACCTATTGATTGTATTAAATTACTACAAATAGGAACGGACCTTGAATACAATCTAAGCAGCCTACGAATCCAAAAAGAAATTGAATACAACAAATGGCAAAGCAAATTAAATATAGCCCTGGCACAAGCAGGATATGAAGTTGAACCTCAAGAAGAATTAAATCCACAGGGAGTTCTATAATGCCAAGAAAAAAAGGGTCTAAAAATATAGTTCCATCCAGGGTTGACTATAACGCTCTAAGTATAGAAGCAATAAGGGACACAATGAACTATATTATAAAATATATGCAAACGGACTCCTTACCGTCTCATCAACTCGAAGAACTGACTACAATCCTAAAGAAAATGGATTCAGTTGTAAATGGCTACAACAAACATATCAAAGAAAATAAAAGGGGAACTAATGTCGACTTGTAAATTCAAAAAAGACCGCAAGAGACGAAACAACCCCAAAGAACCCAATTTATACAACCATCCCTGGAAATGGTGGGTTGATAAAATCAATGTACCAGATACCCCAGTAAATAAATTATTCTATGACCAGCACAAAGGAATAAATGAAGGTGGTAAGCCAGGGAACTGGGCACTTGAATTATTGACAAGGGGAGCTGAACAGGACGAAATAGACGGTCCAACCTCAACCCCCCTTGATTTATTAAATATTAAACCAAATCTGGAATTTCTCGAACAGCTAAAGCAATCCACAGATGAAGCAGTTCAAGCCATAGAAAATATAAAGGACCAGTAATGCAAAAGCTAAACGAAAACGAAAAAACCGAAAAAATAAAAAAAATAAAAGAGGTTGTAGATTTATCGACAAAAGAAGAATTAAATAATTTTCTTGAAGATAACCTATTAATCCCAAAAACAGCTATGGGGCTGTTATACCAACATCTTGAACAAGCAAAACTAACAGAGCTTCTGGAGATGTATAAAACCGAAATCAGCTTAAAGGCGCTTGCTCTTGAATTGATCACAGAATCCAAGGTTACAGAAAAAGAAAATACAGAAATAGAAATAAAAGAAGAAATAAAAGAAGAAATAAGCCGTTTCATTAATAGGATAATTAAAAGAGGGCGTTCATTGAATGAAACAGAAAACCTAAAAAAACAGCTTAATGTTTTTTCTCATTTTCAATATAAAGAAACCAAGGCAAATGGAATGCCTGAAATCAACAGCTTATCACAGGAAATAAAAGAGGCTCTTGCGGTTATAGGAATTGATATTTCTACAGAAGAACAGCTTAAAATTGCTGAAGCCAATGATGAATTATTAAATGAAAAAATCCAGACATTTATTAAAACTAAAAAAGTTGAAGCCAGTGTCTATGATAAATTAAATATTCAACCCCTAAGCATTGTTGAAACTGAAACTGAAAATGAAGAAGATGAAAATAGAATGCTTGAATTTATGAAATTAAAAAACCACCTGGATGTTTATATAGAAGAAAATAAATTGAACAATTCTGATCTTAATGCAATTAATAATGCACTCCAAGAAATTCAAAAAAATAGTCATTTAATAGATACTGATACTCTTAATTTTCTTGATGATTCTATAGTATCTCAAGCATTCAAATTCGATTTATTGGGAAAAATTCTATTACCTGACATAGAAGAGTC
>JAOZLT010000225.1 GCA_029934675.1 Candidatus Altimarinota bacterium
ACACAACTCCATCATCATTTTCTCCTGCACCTTTGCCGTTGTGAATTGCTTTCGATTTGTATCTTTGAAATATTGAACACAACAAGGGCTTATAAACTCAGCCAATAAAACGGGTTGTGAATTGCTTTCGATTTGTATCTTTGAAATATTGAACACAACAGAGGGTGGCTTATCTTGCAGATACTTTGTGTATTAGATTCTATATTTGAAAAGAAAAAAGCACTAAAAGCCCCCATACTCTTAAAGGATATGGGGCTTTTTTTGTTCTATAGAATTTCTAAAACAATTCCAATTGTTGGGGAGTATCAGGTTTTGGGGCTTCTTTTGACCCCCTGAAAAATTCCATCATGCCAAATTGTTTGTCGGTAAGTGAAAAAACTATCACTTCCCCTTTAGGTGGCAGCGAATGCTTTACTCTTTTAATATGCACTTCAGCATTTTCACGGCTGTTGCAATGCCTGATGTAAATTGAATATTGGAGCATTGCAAATCCATCTTTCAATAAATTTTTTCGGAACAATGAAATATTTCTTCGGTCTCTTTTTGTATCGGTTGGTAAATCGTAGAATACAAAAACCCACATAATCCTGTATTGGTTTAAACTGCTTAATGAACTCAAAATATCAGATATAAACGGGGTAAGTAATCTTTCGGCTAATTCCTTCAAAACATTGCATAAGCGATGATGTTGTTTGTTGCATACCTACCATCAATGGGCTATTGCTGTTATTAATAAAAATATCCATTGCGGGTATTTCAAGAAGAAAGCGCTTTGCTTCTGTTGTCAATTCCCCTTCAAACGAATCGCTTGCCATGAGGTTTAATACTTTACGATCAACATAGGGGCGGTACGGCTCCATAATATCATCGGCAAGACAATAGGCATTATATTTGTTTCGATGATGTATGCCCAATGCAGGCAATGCCCCACTTGCCACCAAAGAGCGTGCAACAACTGCCCTAAGAATTGCATATCCATAATTTAAAATATTGTTGGGTGGATCGCCAAACCTGCCTCTTTTAAATTCAATGTTAAAAATTGTATTCCAGTAATATGCTGCTGCCCTAGCTTCGTAATTATCGGGGTCGCCACTTTTAACCTGCGAAGCCCAGTATTTCATATTATCAACTTTTATTTCCATTTGGCTTAAAAGAGCAGCCTGATTCAAAATTTTCCTTTTTATGGTTTGTTGCCAAAGACCTTTTTTTAAGGGCAAACTGGCATTTAATTGATATTTGAGTTTTTCAGTATAAGTGCTGTGCGAGGCCATAGGCAACATCAAACCAATTGGCATATGCCTTGCATCGTTTGTTAATATTGCAACATTGTTTTCAACAAGTGATTGCAAAACAGCATTGGTTATTGTAATCTGATAATTATCGAGTATGATTATCCCAATATCTTCAATAGGCACCGACTTAATATCATCTTCCAGTTCAATGGATAATTGGTTTTGCTTTTTCGATAAATAACAAGGGTTTCCAAAATAAAGGGTACGTTTTATCATAATTAATAATTTAGATTTTATTCATCGGATGAATCTACACGTCAGATGAATATGCCATCAACCAATCCATATCGCACTGCAACATCCTTATTTATTAAACTTCCTTTCCTAAGTCCTGCATAATCCATTGCCGACGAAAACTCCCAATCTGTTGTGCTTTCAACCAACCCGGCTTTTACAGGGTTTTGGTGGATATAATCGAAGCAAACTTTAGGATAATCGAACTCCGGATGCACTTTTCCAACAGTAATTCCATTTTCAACAAACCACGAAGGGCTAATACCCTTGGGGCAATCTATGCACTGGGCCTTGGTCAGTTGCCTAAAAAGAGAACCCGAAGCCCCTTCCTGCTTATTAATTGCCCTGGTATAAGATCGCAACATTATACCTATTGAGTTATTAAAGGTTCGAGCCTTATGAGTCAAGGGTTGACTGTTCTCTGCGTGTATAGTCAACCCTTGACTAGCCTTAACCCTCACCATAAAATGAAAATGGTTTGGCATTAAACACCATGCTAAAATATCTGCATAAGGCAATACATAAATTTTCACTTTCCTAAGAAAAAACAAATAATTCTCCCGCTCAAAGAAAATCTTGCGCCGATTGTTACCTTGGTTGTAAATGTGGTAGATATAGTCTTTTTCGAATTGCATGTTTATTAGGCTTCGCTGATATTACCTAAACTATCTACCTTTAATTTAAAACAAATTTCAACTATTTTTTTCCCTTCAGTAGTTGTCTGCAATTTATTTTGACTTCCAAATTCTCCTATTTTTGTTTTTGCATCATATTGTTTAATCAGACTTGAAATATAATGTTGTATAAAATAACACTCCTTTCCTGAGGCTTTTTCCATTTTATAAATTCTCTTCTTTTGCTCAGATTTTAAATCATTAAAATTTATACTATTAATATTTTCTTGTTCTTCATCCGTTGGAACGTAAACAAGGTCGTTGGGTGATAAGTTGAATAAAAGTGAGTATTCGATATTATTATTGTCGTAATATTTATCCGGAACAGACCCCTCACCTTGTTTTTGTCGCTCAATCACAATATTTAACGGAACTGTAATGTATTGTCTTAATCTTACTCCTTTCTTATTCATTCCTATGTAAACTGCAAAAAACAAATTTGTTCCTTTTGCTGCCTCAACATATTTGTCTTTTTTATTGCCCTTTATTCCAACAGCAAATTTATTACCTAAGGTTTCGTAAACTCTTGCTTTGTAAATTGGCTGGTGATTTTTACCTCCATTTAATTCTATAATGTTTTTATTCATTTCTATTAAACCTTCTTCAGAGAATGCTAAATCTGGTCGTTCTTTGAGTTTTCCATTTTCGTCTATATTGTTATACTTTTTAAGATGACTAACTAATATCTTTTGTACACCTGAATCAGTAACCGACTCTTCTATCCATTTTGACGATTTAAAACTTTCATCTATTTTTTTTCTAACAGCAGAAAATTGCTCCTCTTGATAATAAACAGATACTTTCTTTAGTTTTTCATCATTAAACCCATTTTCTTTAAAATATTTTTTGATTCTCACAGAATCATAGTTTTCATTTACAAGGCTTTTAATTTTGTTTTTCAATGCTTTGTTTACAAAAACAAAATCACCTTTAAAATAGCCATCAATAGCGACGTTTATAGCAATATCTTTTGTATTACGTAAATTTACTTTAGCATAAACTGTTTCTTTGTGCATAGGTTTTCTAATAGCCCAATTTGTTCCT
>JAOZLT010000226.1:0-2966 GCA_029934675.1 Candidatus Altimarinota bacterium
ATTGTCATAGTAATTAACATATGCTTTTGACAATAAAATAATTGTTATTTTCGCCGTCGTTGTGGATGATACTGTAGTTGATTAAATAGAAGTCCTACAAAACATTTTGCATTGTAATTATACGGTTCAGTCATTTCAGCATGCAATCGTATTTTAATAGTATAAAGCCAATAACATGAAGTATCTTTTTATTTTTATTTTTATTATTGAAAGCCTGTTAACTTTTGCTCAGATACCAAATGACCAGGATTGCCTTGGTGCCATCCCTGTTTGTCAGGAAATTTATGTTCAGCCTAATTCATATTCTGGAACTGGTAACTATCCAGAGGAAATACCTACCTCAGGTGGTTGTCCTGGCAACTGTCTCAGTACTGGTGAAAAAAATGATGTATGGTATATTATTACCGTACAAACAGAAGGCTTGTTGGGTTTTAGTATTACTCCCAACAACTTAAGTAATGATTATGACTGGGCAGTATATAGTCTCAATCGATATAGGTGTCAGGATATTTATAGCCATGCTTCTGAAATGCAGGTAAGTTGCAATTATTCTGGTACGCCTGGTATAACAGGGCCAAATGGGAATCCAACATTAAATTGCCAGGGGGCAGGCGGAACCCCTTTTAATGATAAGATTGCTGTTTCTGAAGGGGATACTTATGTTATTAACATCAGTAATTTTTCCAGTACACAATCCGGATATATACTTGATTTCTCAAGTTCCACGGCTGAAATATATGATGATGTGGCACCAGAAATTGACGTAGTTTATACCGAAGATATAATATGTAGCACAATCGAATTAACATTTGATTTTACCGAAAAGGTTAAATGTGTTAGTGTTGCGCCTACAAAATTCAATATAACAGGGCCAGGAGGACCTTACACAATTATTGATGTTTATGGCGACGATTGTGAAATAGGAAGTGAAATGGAAATGACCTATCATGTGAGTTTTACCCCTCCAATTTATGAGAGTGGTGAGTATGCTCTCGAAGTAAAACCCAATAGTTTTATTCAGGATGCCTGTCAAAATACGGCTTCTGCATATTCATATATTTTTGATGTGGAATTGGCGTCACCAATTGCTGATGCAGGAGTTGATATTGATATTGCTTACTCAGAAGTGGTTACTTTAGATGGTTCTGCTAATGGAGGCTCTGGATCTTATGATTTCGAATGGGAACCTGCTGATAAACTGGAGGATTCATTTGTTGAAGATCCTACTACAGTAAATCTTATTGAAAGCACGAATTTTTTTATTACAGTAATTGACGGTAATTCTACTTGTAGGAGTAGCGATGACATGATGGTTAATATTGTTGGTGGGCCAATGAGTGTTGAGTCAACTGCATCTCCTAATGATGTTTGTGCTGGCAACCAAAGTAATTTGTCGGCTGACGTTGATGGGGGCAGTGGTACATATACCTACAATTGGACTTCTGACCCTCCTGGGTTTATATCTGATATTCCTAACCCCAGTGTAAATCCAACAACAACAACAACTTACTTTTGCGAAGTAAATGATGGTTATACTGTTCTTACTACACAAGTTATGGTAAACTTGTTTCCCAAACCTATTATTTATGCTGGCGATGACTTGGTTATCAATGTGGGTACTTCGGCATTGCTTAATGGTACTGCAAGTAGTGGTTTGTCACCATACGAATATTTGTGGGAGCCATCATATATGATTGATGGCTTCAATAATATACAAACACCAACTACTAGTATACTTGAAGAACCACAAAACTATACACTCTTTGTTGTTGATGCAAATGGTTGCTCCGGAGAACCTGACAATGTTCTGGTAAACACATCTGGTGAAGGGCTTTCAGCATTTCCGCAGACTAACCCCATGGAGATTTGTATTGGCGCTCCGGCAATGTTGACAACTAATGCGACCGGAGGAAGCGAAGATTATACTTACAACTGGACTAGTTCAATTAGCGGATGGACTGAAACGGGAGACAGTATTATTGTTAACCCTGAAGAAACAACAACATATTTTCTCGAAGTATGGGATGGCTTTACAACCTCTGATGTTACACATGCAATACTTACTGTACACCCTTTACCCGTAATCAATCTGATGGGTGATTATCAAGAAATCGGCACAGACACTATTACTGTCTGTGTACGCGACACGATTGTGCTTGATGCCGGGGGTCAGAATAACCCACCTGATATGGGCTATATGTGGTCAAACAGTCTTGACAATCGTTATTTAACTGCAATTACAAATGGTAGTTGGATAGATTTCCAGACACATTCGGTTGTAGTGACCACCAAACTTACTAACTGTGTTGATAGTTCAAAAGTTACTATCTTCTTTAATTTCAATGAATGTCAGATTAGCGTTGAAGAAACAGAGGCATTGTCTGAAAATATTTCAATACTGCCTAATCCTTCAAACGGCAAGTTTACTCTTGAGATTAAAGGGCTGGAAGGGGAAATTGATATTATTATAGACGATGTTAGAGGAAAGCATATTTTTAATGAGCAGAATATCAAAGTCAATGGAAATCAATTGAATAAGTTAATTGATATTACTTCTTTTCCAAGTGGCATTTATTTAATGAGTGTTTCGCATGAAGAGAGTATTTTCAATTCACGTATTGTTAAGTATTAGACTAAATGATTTGTTTAAACATTAACAAAATTTCTACATTCGCCGCATGAAAATTTTTCAGCAATCAACCATTAAAAGAGCAATTGTACTGTTAGTAGTTTTGTTCTCCTTAAGTAATCAGATTTATAGTCAGGTAAACTGTAATTATGAGCCACCACGACAGGCCGAGAATTGGATTTTTGGAACTAATGCCCAAATAAATTTCAATGAGGGTCAGGCTAATGCATCGGTAACACCAAGCAATATTTTATTCCCAAATGGTGTATCAGCAATTAGTAATAATGATGGGATACTTAAACTTTTTTCTGATGGACTTGTAGTAAAAAATAATGTT
>JAOZLT010000226.1:2976-3243 GCA_029934675.1 Candidatus Altimarinota bacterium
TAAACAATGGCTCTGATTTATTGGGAAATAGTATGGCTTCTCAATCTTCCATCTTTGTTCCTAAACCAGGGAGTAATACCACCTTCTTCTTATTTACAGTTGATATGTATATTCCCGAATGGCCCCCTTTTAATGATGGTGTAAAATACTCTGTTGTTGAAGTGCCTTATGGTGGTGGCTCAAGCGTTGTTTCAAAAAACAATAGTCTGCTAAATGAAAATGCACAAAAGATTACAGCCACTCAACATGCAAACGGTAGCGATTTTT
>JAOZLT010000227.1 GCA_029934675.1 Candidatus Altimarinota bacterium
CCCAGCCGCTCGTCACCCTCTTGCTACGACAAAGAGACGTCGATGGGCGGCGTAGCGCCAGCAGCCTCGATGCGACTGGGCGAAAGAGTTTGATCGACTGGCTCAAGGGTCTCGTGATCCCCGTGACCGGCCACCGCCCGATCACCGATGCCATCGTAACCGCCGGGGGTATCGCCACCGACGAGGTCGATCCCCAGACTATGATGTCTCGACGGATCCGAGGCCTCTACGTCGTCGGCGAAGTGCTCGATGTCGACGGCGACACCGGCGGGTACAATCTGCAGGCCGCCTTTTCCAGCGGCTGGCTCGCCGGACGCTCTGCTGCCGCTGCGCTCGACGCGCCGAAGGAAGAAGACCTCGATGAACGTCCAAACCGATCAGACACAGACCGATAAGACACATATCCCCGGCAAGGACGCCGCCCTCGAAGACACCATCGCCAAGGCGATGGCGCTGCTCGAGCAGCATGGCTTCCCCATCGATCTCGTGTCCTGGGTCAACCCGGTGGAAAACTGCTGGTCGGTGCACCTGCGCTCCAGCGAGTGCCCACAGGTCTATACCAACGGCAAGGGCGGCTCCAAGCTCGCCAGTCAGGCCAGCGCTGTCTTGGAGTTCTTCGAGCGCATCTCTACCAACCTCTTTTTTGAGGACTACTATCTAGGCAAGGAGTACGACGACGCGGAGGGGGATAGCGACTTTGTCTTCTATCCCTCCGAGATGTGGTTTCCCATCGGCGATGCCGAAACGATACCGACGTACGGCCCCGATGGCACCGCGTTGCTCAGCGACGAGCTTCGCAGTATCTACGATCCCGCCGGTGAGCTGAAGCCGAAGCATTTGCGCGATAACAACACCGACCGAGAGGACCGCGGTATTGCCGCCTTGCCCTTCGCCCACCTCGAGACCGCCGAGACGGTCTACTTTCCCATCAGCATCCTCAATAATATCTATGGCAGTAACGGCATGGCCGCCGGCAATACCCCAACCGAGTGTCGTGCCCAAGCGCTGTCCGAGGTGCTGGAGCGCTACGTCAAGAACAAGGTCATCGCCGAGGGCATCTGCCTGCCCGAGGTCCCAACCGAGGTGGTGGCGCGCTATCCGCGTATCGCCCAGGCTATCAGCGAGCTGCGCGGTCACGGCTTCCCCGTGCTGGTCAAAGATGCCTCCTTGGGTGGCACCTTCCCCGTGATCTGCGTGCTGCTCTTGAACCCGACGAATGGCGGCTGCTACGCCTCCTTTGGCGCGAGCGCGCGCTTCGAGGTCGCCCTTGAGCGCACGGTCACTGAGCTCCTGCAGGGCCGCGGTCTCGACCAACTCGATGTCTTCCAGCCGCCCTCGCACGATCTCGAGGCCGTCGCCGACACGCTCAACCTCGAGAGCCACTTCATCGACTCCGCCGGGCTCCTATCCTGGCGTATGTTGGCCGAGACGCCGGACTTCGCCTTTTCCGCCTGGGACTTCAGCGGCTCGACGGCCGAGGAATATGCCCGCCTGAAGGCGATTATCTCCGATCTCGGTCACGACGCCTATATCGCCGAGTATCCCTTCTGCGGCATATATACCTGCCGCATCATCGTACCCGGCATGTCCGAGATCTATCCCGTGGACGATCTGATCTGGGACAACAAAACCAGCGGGGCGGCGCTACGACCCCGTCTACTGACCCTCGACAAGATGTCGGCGTTCGAGCGGCAGGCCTTCGTCGACGAGCTCGACGAGCTCAGTCCGAGCGACGAGCAGCCGATCTCCGATCTGATCGGTGTGTTGTTTGCTGCCGACACGGCCTGGGGCTCGCTGCGCGTCGGCGAGCTGCGCGCCATGCTGGCCCTCGCCGACGGCGAGCTCGAAGAGGCCGCGCGTTGGTGCCAGTGGTATCAGTTCCTCGGCGATCTCTCGGCAGAGCGGCAAAAGCTCTACCGTTTGCTCGGCGTTCTGATCGACTTCGAGCTCGCCGAGGAGGATCCGAACGACTACCTATCCTCGCTACAGCATTTCTTCGGCGAGGAGCTGCTCAATCGGGCGAGGCGTCTGGTGGGCAGAGAGGCGACCTTCGACGGCCTGACCTTCGGCGAACGCTGGGAAGACGTCTCCAGTGCGCACAAAAAGCTTTTGACCCTCTATCGTCGCCTCCATCTTCTCAAGCACCCCAGCATGGAGAGCGACCCCGCCTAGCCCTCCTTCATGGTGGCATTTTGCCGGGAGAAGGCCTTTGAAGGGGTCTTTTGACCTCTTCCAGCCCTTATCTCGACGCGTGGCTCGACACTGGATGGTTGTGTCTGTCATGATGGCTCCACCCATGCAGGTGGTGCGCCACCTGCGCTTTTTTGTGGCATCAGCCATGCTGAGAAGGATTCGCTATCTCGGATCGGATAGAACAAGCACTCGGCATCAAGGTCAACCCTTCGGTTTTCTTCATCTCCGCATTCCTCATCGGCGCCTTCATCCTCTTCGGATCCGTCTTCACAGAAACCGCCAAGACCGTCTTTGAGACCATCCAGACGACGATCACCCAACGGCTGGGCTGGATCTACAACCTTACTGTCACGTCGGCGCTCTGCTTTTGCGCATGGCTCGCTCTGAGCAAGCACGGCAAGACACGCCTAGGGCCGGACGACGCCCGTCCGGATTACAACCGCTTTACTTGGTTCGCCATGCTCTTTTCGGCGGGCATGGGTATTGGTGTGCTCTTTTGGTCCGTGGCCGAGCCTTTGACGCATTTCCAGTCGCCACCTACCGGTGTCGGAGGCACGGTGGCGGCGGCCCAAGATGCCATGACCATTACCCTATGGCATTGGGGTCTCCACGGCTGGGCCGTCTATGTCATCGTCGGCCTGGCTCTCGCCTATTACAGCTTCCGCCGCGGTATGCCCTTGACGATGCGCTCCATGATGCAACCGATCCTCGGGCGCTTTACCGAGGGCCCGGCGGGTCACGCCGTGGATATCTTCGCGGTGTTGGGCACCATGTTCGGCGTTGCGACGACCCTCGGCTTGGGAGTCAAGCAGGTCAACGCCGGCCTCGCCCACCTCGCGGGCATCGATATATCCATGGGCACGCAGCTTTTGCTCATCGCTGGGTTCACCGCCGCCGCCAGCGTCTCGGTGGTTAGCGGCCTCGACCGCGGCATTCGCATCCTCTCGATCTCCACGATTTACCTCGCCCTCGCGCTCTTCGCCTATGTGCTCTTCACAGGGCCTACGAAGGTGGCACTTTCCGCTATCGCCCAAAACACGGGCCGCTATA
>JAOZLT010000228.1 GCA_029934675.1 Candidatus Altimarinota bacterium
ATTGAGTAATACTATTGCCAGCTTTACATGCTTTTATTCTTTCGATTGTCATGGACGGCGGTCGTCTCTGGGCTGTTTATTTATAGGGCTAACGTTTAAGTTAAGGGGCGCGGAGCTTTTTCCACGTCCCGCTTAAACGCATTAGATTTCTGGCTCTGAAACTTCTTGAATAAGTTGTTTGATTACAGCACCGTAAGTTAAATCATTTTGAAATTCTTTCTTCCAAAATTTTATAGTTTTTTCTTCAGTGGCAGCAGTGATAATTTTTTGAGGAACATCGTTGCCCATATCGCTTAATTTGTTTACATGAGAGGAAATTTTACCATAAGCAGTTTTCCTTAAATCACGGTTTAACTTTTCCATAGCAAATCCAGCTCGTAACAGCGGTCTACGACCATAGTTTTCAAATATTGGTAGCATAATTGATTCAATTGCATATGGATTGTCAGAATTAATATTGCACCAATATGGTAAGTTTTTCCCATGTTGCAGAGCACATTTCAATGCAAAAGCTAATTCACTTTTATCTAGGATTTTACCTAATTCTCTTCTCGAATTAGATACCCACTCAAAATCACTCCAGTTTAATATTTTTGTATTTGTATGTGCATTTTTAATCGTATCCAATACGCTAGTTAGATGCTTGTTTGAATTTGTTTCGTTATTTGGCGCTGTTAAATCAAGCTCTAAGCATCGTTTTTTTAAAGCATTAAGTAATTTTTCATGCCCATTATCTTCAAAATAATTAACCCACTGCCATTTACTTAGCCGTTGTGGAACATTGCACTCTTCAAGTTTAATGGGAATTACAAATATAATACCTTCTGGTTGTTCGTCTGCTTGGTCAAGAGCATATACAATTTCCTTTTGCACATACCCAGTTTTTGTTATTGATTTATGAGATAAACAGACAAGCACAATATGTGTTTTTCTAACTGCTTGTGCAATTTCAAGTTTCCAGTCTTGACCGGGTAAAATATCTTCCTCGTCAAGCCATGGATCAAAGTTTTCATTTTTTAAACGTGTATACAATTGACGAACATGGGCTTTATCTTCAGATGCATGACACAGAAACATTTTGAGTTTTGCCGTATCTATAGAGTTCATATATTTCCTGCTTGAATGAATAACATTTTATTGTATTAAAAAATCTAACGCTTGAACTCACTGGTTTTTACGGAGCGCAGCGGAGTAAAAACCAGTGCAGTGATTTGTTAGCTGTCTTTTTTCTTGGCAAAATCAACACTAGCTTCAACCAATTTGACAAGCGAAGCAGATTTTAAATCGTTTTCCCACGCTGATTTTAAAGCACGTGCTATTGTAAGAGGATTTTTCTTTAATCCTCCGGGGTTCCCATAATAATCATATGCCGAATCTTTATATGTCTTCCAATCATAGCCAAATTCATTTTCAATTATTTTTGTGAGATTTGTTTTCCACATATATAAATTCTTTTGGATAATTGAATCATTTGGCCATTCATCCAAGTCCTTGTAATTCAATAGATTTAGAATCGATCTGTTATCCTTTTTATGCTTTCCTACTTCAGATTTCTTTCTCTCTTCGTCTTCAATTTGATCTTTATCAGTGTCAGAATCGCAAATGACAAACACTGGAATATTTAATAATTTGGCCATAGCTAAAGGTTTAATAATTGAGCTTTTTCCTCCCATTGGGATAATATGGCAACCATATTTCCTGAAATTTATAATATTCTCCGTAAGCATCAAATATGTTGAAATGTATGCGACATCTTCTATTCCCTCAGTTAAAATCAAATTGTTACAAAAAAACATTTCATTAATTATTGGATTTAAGGACGGATATAGTTTTGCCAACATCCCTTCTTCTTTCAGCGTCTTTTGCCCTGAGGATGCAAGTTCTTTCGACAAATCGGCATATGAAAGCTGGGAAATATAGGACATACTGGGTTTATCTTTTTCTCTAACTACTCTTATTGCTTCAAAATTGTTACCAGGGATAAACAAAGGATTATGTGAACAAATCAATATTTGAGAGGTTTGTGCTGAAAGATCGTTTAAAGTTTCTGCAAGATATTTAGCTTGCGGAGGATGTTGATAAATTTCTGGTTCCTCAATTCCCATTATTAATGTTGGAGCAGTTTCGTCAGATATTTTTGTTAATTCTTGAAGCAAAGCAAGCATGTATGACCGCTGTAAACCATGTCCGAATCTTGCCAGATCGCCCTCAAATCCTCGCTCACCGATTTTGAGATATGCCCAAGGTTCTTCAACTTTTACGGATTTGTCAGAATCTTGTTTCCACAGAATTTGAGCCGTAATACCTGGATGCGCCCAAGATTCCAAACTATCCTGCAAGGTAGAGGAAATTGAATCCAATATAGATTGCTCTTCTTCCAATATTTTTTGATATTTTTTTTGAGTGTCCTTTTTTAAGACCCCAACTTTTTCGGTAAAATTTACCTTTGACCTAACAGTTCTCGCTAATAATTGTCCTAAAGCTGTGTTCTTTGTTTCTTCGGTTTCTTCTGTGGCATCTTTTGATGCGGAAACGAATACCCACTGTACATGGTTAGCTAATCTATTGGCCCCTTTACTCACTCCATAAAACTGATCTTCGCTTGGGATCAAATCACAATCATCAGTGTGCTCCGCTTCATATGCCTTGAGGGCCTCGGCCATCGCAGCTTTTGTTCCTGGTTTAGGTAAGTCAGGATATGTCTTTTGCAGGTCTTGATAAATAAGCTTCAATTCTGAAACTTTATCCCCATTTTTATCTGCTTCAAAATATTTTCGAAAATTCTGTAGACCTAAACGATTTCCATATTGTTTTACATCGGCACAATCTGTTGTTGAATCATATTTTGCTACAGAAGAAACAATCAGTTTATTTTGTCTCACGTAATCAGATAATTCATCTTTTGCAGCATCAGAAAGCTCTGTGAATGTGACTGTGATTTTTACTGGTTCATCTGTATTTCTATGATGAAAATCTTCATTGGTAAGCTTGCTAAGATCTGTCTTACTGTCTTTATACTGCCTAAAAAACACATTCAAAGCATTTAAGATGGTTGATTTCCCTGAACCATTCGCACCGACAAAACAAGTATAGTTGTCAAACTTAATTGTCTCATCCTTGAAGCTTCTAAAGTTCTCTATTCTTACAGATTCGATTTTCACGTTTGTTCCTTTTTTTTGACAGCGAACGAAGTTATTATGCAGAAAAAATTCTGTATAATAACTCTATGTATTTT
>JAOZLT010000229.1 GCA_029934675.1 Candidatus Altimarinota bacterium
ATCAGTTTTTGCCTCTACTTTTTTGAGCTTGCTTTTTACTTGTGACCACATATTTTCTATAGGGTTTAAGTCCGGACTATAGGGTGGCAAAAACTTATAATAAGCCTTCGCAGAGGTTATTAAATCCAAGGTTTCCTTGTTTTTGTGAACACGGCAATTGTCCAAGATTACTAAGTCACCTGGTTTGAGTGTTGGCACAAGAAAATTGTAAATGGTAATGTAAATTCCCAGTGAACGCGGAAGTCCAAAATCCCATTCATTGCGGAAGCTGAAATTCCCTGTTTTAGTGGAAATTACTTTCTAAAGAGAAAAAAATCCCTTAAGTTTATTGATGGCAAAATCTTTAAAACTTAAGGGACGAAAATGATTAAATTAAATATGTATCAAAAAATACAAAAACTCAAGAACATTGGACACACTTGGTCATCAATTGTTTCTATTACAGGTCTAGATATTAAAACAGTAAAAAAATATTCTAACATGAGTGAAGAAGCTTATAAAAGTTACTTTGCTTCTTATCGCAAGCGAGCAAAATGCTTTGAAATATTTGAAAAGGAGATTATTGAAATTTGGAATAATGCGAACTCTAGCAAGCTTTCCTCTTCTGCAATTTATGATTTACTTGAAGAACGACATGGCAAACTTCCAGCAACTGACCGCAGTTTTCGTAGTTATATGGCGTATCTAAAAATGGATGGAAAGTTTGTGACTAAGAAAGAGCGAATCTATGAACCAGTTGAACAGCTCCCTATGGGCAAACAGCTTCAAGTCGATTTTGGTCAGTATAAAATGAAAAATGGCATTAAATATTATATTTTTGCAGCCATTCTTTCAGCTAGCCGATATCGTTATATCAAGTTGTTTGAAAGTCCTTTGAGGACAAGCGACTTAATTCAAAGTTTAAATGATTGTTTTGCTTATTGTGGTGGTATTCCAGAAGAAATAGCAATTGACCAAGATCGCTTGATGGTTGTTAATGAAAACAAGGGTGATATTGTTTTAACCAAAGATTTTGCTTCTTATAAAGACGAGATTGGTTTTAATCTATATGTGTGTAGAAAAGCCGATCCAGAAAGTAAGGGAAAGGTTGAAAATCTAGTTAATTTTGTAAAACGCTCTTTTCTTTCAACTAGAAACTTTGCAACTTTTGACGAAGCTCAACTTCGCCTTGGTAGATGGCTTGTTCGAAAAGCCAACGGAAAGAGATGTGCAGCTACAGGTCAAATTCCCATGATACATATTGCACAGGAAAGAAAATATCTTAAAGCAATTAAAAATTCAATTTTTGATCTATCTGACAATAACTTAAGAGAACTTCGAAAAGTTGATAAACTTGGACAGATTTCAGTTAATGCAGTAAAGCTATCTGTTCCTCATGAATATAGATTGCAAACCGTATCTGTATTTATATCTTCCAATGAAGTTCATATTTTTGATATCAAGACAGAAGAAAAGATTGCTTTATACACCCTCAAAAAGGGCATTTCTAAGATACCAATTGTTAGGCAAAAAAGTTTGAGAGCCGCAAAAAACTCAGAATTAAAATCAGACTTATGCAAACGGTTCCAATTTAAAAATTGGAACCAATTTGTGGAAACAAATTTTCAAACTTACCGTCGATATTTTAGCGATCAATATAATGATCTTCTTCGCAAATTACCACAAATGAAAGACCTTGCAATACTAGAAGATGCTACAGATTATTGTGTCGAAAATAATACAGTAACAATGAGCCAGTTATTTGACACATACAATTATCTTCTGACGCAGGAGGAGCCTCTTTCAACATTAAATCATTCTGAATATAAATTGCTATCCAACAACACATTTAAATCACCGATTGTTGCCTCGGGAAACATAAAAGATTACATAGAGCTTGTCGAGCAAGACCATGGCATGGAGGCAAGTAAATGACTAATTTAGTTGAAACTATTGATATGTTGAAAGAACTAAAACTGCATTCTGTAGCCCAGCAAATTAATGAAATCACAGAAGATGCTGAAAAATCTTCTGCTTCATATTTTGGGTATCTTGGAGAAATATTAAAAACTGAGCTAGAAGATAGGGCTGAAAAAAGGCTTAAAAGAAACTTGGCAGGTGCACACTTTACCTCGACAAAAACCTTTGGTGACTACAAATTAGGTAATGTTAAAGGCTTTTCAAAAGCAGACATGGCAACAATTACAGATTTTAGATGGCTAGACAATCATGAGAACTTGCTATTCTTTGGACCTCCTGGCTTAGGGAAAACACATATTGCAATTGCAACTGGAATGGCAGCTATAGAAGCTGGCTATACTGTATGTTTTGAACGTATCTCGCACCTTCTGAAATTACTTAAAACTGCTGAAATACAAAGAGTTGCTCAGTTTAGAATAAATAGGATTCTAAAATCTGATCTAGTTATTATTGATGAGATTGGTTACACACCAATAGAAAGGAGGGAGGCGAACTTATTTTTTAACCTTATTAGCGAGCTCTACGAAAAATCTTCGGTTATCATTACCTCAAACAAAGGTTTTGATACCTGGGCTGAAATGATGGGCGACGAAATTATGACGACTGCTATGTTAGATCGACTTCTGCATCATGCAAGAATCTTTAATCTAAATGGAAAATCTTATAGAACTTTAAGAAAGGAAGTTCCATAAGATTTTGGATAGATCTATCGTCGTGAATTTATTCACAATTGGCTCCGTTCTTGTGCATAAAAAATAAATTCCTTATCGAAGACAACTAAAAATTACACTCTCAAAGCATATAAAGTCTGTGAATATACATTTCTTGAAAATAAGCTTGAATACATTATAAAGACTTACTTAGCAATAGAAAGGAGAAAAAATATAAGATAACTGGGAATAGTTTTAATCTAATCACTGATCCTATCCATTTCTTGATTTATATGGCAAATATTGAACTTGCTTCGCAAATTTGACGCAGCTGAAGCAGCGTTTTTGAAAATATGGACAGCTAATATTATGTTATAGGAAAAGTGTGTAACATCAAGTAATCAGTATGCTAGAAAAGGCGGTGCCCATAGAAAAAATTGTGCAAAAATGAATTCAGATTGCTATAAGACAACCGTGAATGAAAAATTACTTTCATCACTTAAGATTTTTTATTTAAATAGAAAATTTTATCAAAATTTATAAAAGGAGAATGATCATTTTTTTTCTCTAAATATGGGAAAAACGACTTCCGCGTTCACTGGGAATTTTACTTGCCATTTACAGT
>JAOZLT010000034.1:0-184 GCA_029934675.1 Candidatus Altimarinota bacterium
AGAAGATTACAAAACGCCTCTTCGAGGCTATTAGAAAATTAAAAACGTTCGTTATTCTCACTATTACAAGATTAAAAGATTAGAAGATTATTTGCTATTTTAATCTTAATAATAGCGCAAGTGTTTCTAATCTTGTAATAGTGAAGTGTTTATAATAATGAACGAGCGCAAGCGAGAGAGTGTT
>JAOZLT010000034.1:284-10493 GCA_029934675.1 Candidatus Altimarinota bacterium
TCTAATCCTTCTAATAGCTCCGGAGGAGCGTTTTTTAATCTTCTAATAGCGTAAGTGTTTGTAATAATGAACGAGCGTAAGCGATAGAATGTTTCTAATCCTTCTAATAGCTCCGGAGGAGCGTTTTTTAATCTTCTAATAGCGTAAGCGTTTGTAATAATGAACGAGCGCAAGCGAGAGAATGTTTGTAATCTTCTAATTTTATAATAGAATATGAGTATGCAGATAAAAGAAGTTCTCAAATGGGCTCACGAACAACTAATCCTTACATCCGATAGTGCACGGCTGGATGTGGAGCTTTTGCTTTCGCATGTTATTGAGCGCCCTGTTACGTTTTTATTGGCGCATGATGAACACAATATTTGTTCAATGGATTGGTGGAAGTATAAAAGGATGATTAATAAACGAAAGAAGGGGATGCCGGTTGCTTATTTGATTGGGCATAAGGAGTTTTATATGTTGGATTTTATCGTAAACAGGTCCGTCCTCGTGCCTCGGCCGGACACCGAGATACTCGTTGACTGCGTCATCTCGTATCTCAAAACTCAAAACTCAAAACTCAAAATTCAAAGTAAATCCAAAATTCACCCATCAAAATTCACCCATCAAAATTCACCCATTTTATTAGATATCGGTACCGGTTCTGCTTGCATTCCTATCTCCGTTTTAAAAAATGTGGAAGGTATTAAGGCTGTGGCGATTGATGTCTCTCGTGGGGCGTTGCGTGTTGCGAGGAAAAATATTAAAAAACATAAACTCAAATCCAGGATTCAGTTGCTGAAATCCGATTTACTGGAAGATGTGCCGGTGGAATTGTTTGAGGGTAGGGAAGTCATCGTTACGGCAAATCTTCCATACATTCCAACCGATTATCAGATATCGGAAGAGCTGAAATACGAACCGCAGATTTCGTTATTTGGAGGGGGAGATGGGATGGAGTTGTATAAAAAAATTGTTCAACAATTAGCCGATATCAAACCGAGGGCGATATTTTTTGAGTTATTTGAAGATCAGATTGCAATTTTGAAAACTAAATTACCGGATTATAAGTTGAAGTATGTGGAGAATATGAGTGGGAAGGCGAGGTGCTTGTGTATGGAGAGGATTTGATTTGGGTTTTGTTACATTTTGGGTATCCCAAAACGTAGAGACGCAATACATTGTGTCTCTACCGTATTACGGTAACAAAACCAAATCCACCTCCTTTTCTTCCATTTCCTCTTTCAAATAACCCAAAATGGCGTAATTAAATATTACAATTCCTGATAACTCAAATATTTCCTCCATACTTTGCGTTATTCGGAACCAGAAGTAATGGGTATGTATGTGATGTAGATAATTTGAGAAGAATTCTAAACCCAAAGCACCACCTAAAAAGATTGCACCAGCAATTATAAATAGTCGTTTTGTTTTTTTGGGTAGATGAAGTAGAAATTTTAGAAAAATAAATCCTAATACCAGTGTTAATGGAACGCCGATTAGAAAAAAGGCGAATTTTGCGTCAAACAACCAATATCCATCAGGCAAAAAGACAGAGAATATTCGCGAAAAGCTTTCGTGAATTTGGGCAGTTTCGTCAATTGCCATAATCAAAAAGATAATCGCAAGCCATTTCCAGTGTTTTGAGAATAGGTCTTTGGATTGTTTTTTTGAGAATGCGATTAGAAATAAGAGAATGCTCGAAATCAGTAGGATTAGGGATGAAAGCCATGCTACAAAATTAGCTTCTCCGTTAAAATGCAAAAAGGTTTCAATGGTTTGGAAAGCTGTGACTTTGATTAATGATGGGAAATTGATTTTTAAAACAACAATAACGATTGTTATCAGGAATAGTCCGATAATCAGGTACGAAAAGAATTTGGTGATTTGTTTTCGGGAGATGGATATTTTCATAATTTGATTTAATTGTCGGCTTGAGAATACAACAGAAATCAGAAATCTGGAAGCGGGGGAGGGAGGAAGGGTCGCCCCTCCTCATAAAAAGGAGGGGGGAGGGGGTGGTACGGATTTGAGTAACATGTTAAACATTACTAATTGCATACAAACCAGTACCACCCCTTTCTTCCCCTCCTACCGCTTCGCTTCAGGAGGGGTCACCTTCCTCCTTACCATTTTTGTAATTAGTAAAAAGTAATTAGTCATGGCTTCTGTCAATTCAAATCATTAATTAAAATTCGCCATAAGTATAGGTATATATTAAAATATCAGAGAATATAAATAATATAACTCAAATAAAATCATGAAAAACCTAAAACGCTTTATTACCAAGAGTGCAATTCTTTTTCTTTTGGCAACTTTAATTGTACCAGGATCTATTAAGGATTCTTTGGCAGTGGCGCTATCACCTACACTCGCATCGAAAAGTACTGATCAGTACATGAATGGTGATGCAGTGCCATTAAGTGGTCAATTACAATATATCTTTAATGAAGATATAAACGTAGCAGACTTTACAATCAAGGTGGGCGATGCCACTAACGAAGGAAGTTTAGAGGAGGGGGATGTGTATTTGTGCCCTGGTAATATTGCCGACTACAATACATTTTTAACGAATTGTATTAATGCAACGGCATATGAAACTGTTACCGTAGGTGTGACTGGTTTTGGAGGGGGGACGAGTAATCAAATAAACATAGATTATTCCGGATTAAATGCTGATTCAGATTACGTAACAGTTTTTTATCGTCTTTATTTAGCGGGGTCAACGTCGGGGCCAGGCGAATACTATTACAATTTTAATACGACGAATGTTTGTGGCAATGGTGTTGTTGAAAATGGTGAAGAATGTGATGACGGTGGAACGTCCGATAGCGATGGCTGTAGTGCTACTTGTACTATAGAAGGCCCAGCTGTTCCAATGTTTATCTCTAGTGCTTCTATGAATGGAATTTTGGGTGGGGCCGCAGGAGCCGATCAGACTTGTCAATCTCTTGCGACGGATGAAGGTTTAGGTGGTACATGGCAGGCAGTTATTCAGGATTCTAGCCGTGATTTGAATACATGGCTCCCACAAACACCGTATGTTCGAGCTATTGATGGAACAGTCATAAGCTATAATCGGGGTATGTTTTTGAGCCAAGCTAATTTACCTAACTCAGTTCTAAAAACCGAATTTGACCTTGCGACATCGTCTGGTGTATGGACAGGTTGGGATTTTGTAGCAGGTGGTAATATTGGTACTAATTGTACTAATTGGTCTAGTACTTCTGGAACAGGTGAGTATGGTGCTGCTGATTCTACTGTATCTGGTATGTGGCTTGATTATGGAGACCCCTCAGCTTGTGGTAACTCTAATGCTCTTTACTGTATTCAGACTGCACTTCCTGCAGTATGTGGTAATAGTAGTGTAGAAGCGGGAGAGCAATGTGATGATGGAAATACAGATGCTGGCGATGGGTGTGATTCATCCTGCCAAGTGGAGGGCATAGCTTCCTGCTTTGACTATCCGGATGAAAGTACTTGTACTTCTGATGCTCAGAGTTTTGGAAATTGTGAGTGGGATGGTGAGCAAAGTGAATGTGTTGAGACCGTACTAACATGTGGTGGTTTATTAGATGCGGAGGCTTGTGGCGGGGCGCCTTATTGCTCTTGGGTTGAGGAATCATGCGTACAATCTGGTGGTGGTTTTCCTGCTTTTGTTTTTACTACAAGCACTTCTTACAATGGTAATTTAGGCGGTATACTTGGAGCTAACGCAAAATGTCAGGCTGTAGCAGAGGCTTCAACTCTTGTTGATGGTGGTCTTGATGGCCATTGGAATGCGATAATCAGCGATCCTACTCATAATGTAGCTGATATATTGCCAGATAAGCCTTATATGCGTTTAGACTGGGAGATTGTTGCTGATAATAAGGCAGATTTATTAGATGGTAGTATTATTAATCCGATGGGTGTAAATGAAGATGGGGTTTCTCTTGGTTGTTCAACTTCTATGCCTTCTCCTGCTTGTATCGCATGGACAGGTTCACTTTTGGATGGCACGTATGCAACTGGCATAGCTGGTTATTCAAATTTAAGTTGTGGTGCATGGGATTCCAGTAGTGGTACTGATCGTGCTGTTGCCGGTTGGGCGGCGGTAACGAGTGCGGATTGGCTTGATGGAATGCCTGAAGATGATGGTGCACTTGTTTGTGATGGAGTTAATCCTTTGTATTGTTTTAGCGCGGATAGTTCCGGCCCAGGTGAGCCACCAGAAGGTGGTTTTTGTGGAAATGGAGAGCTTGATCCTGGTGAAGAATGTGATGGGTCAGCGCTTGCAGGTATGACATGCGCGGATGGCGGATTTACAGGTGGCACTATTGCCTGTACAGCAAGTTGTCAAATTGATTTTAATGCGTGTACTGGTGGTACGCCTAATGTATGTGGCAATGGAACTTTAGAATTTCCTGAACAGTGTGATGATGGAAATTTGCTGGATTTTGATGGATGTAATCAATTTTGTGAATGGGAAGGCGGAGCAGGTGATGATTGTTGGGATATTGATGATGTGCCAACATGTGATGCAAATGCTATGTGTTTTTGGGATTTTATGGCCGGTCCTCCAGGAGGTATGTGTGTTCCTGATATGATCAGCCCTTGCAATTCATTTTTAAATCTGACTTCGTGTGAAAACGACCCTGTTTGTTTCTGGAATCCAATTATGCTGTTTTGTGAAGATAATTTTGGCGCAGGATATCCTGCTATGCCTGAGGATGAGGTCTACACATTTCCTCAGCCATTTGATAATCCAAATCAGGTAGCGCTTACAGATGGTGATCCATACGGTTTAGGTAATCGCCCTGACCATATGATGGAGGGTATTCCGCGTATGTGGGATGTTGGGATGATGCCACTTGTAGTTGGCTTTCCGGAAAATCATAATGTTCCAGGTGGGCAGGAATCAGATTTTGTTAAACTTTACAGATTTGATGACCTTAACCAGACATGGACGGATGTAACAACTAATTTAGAATTTATACAAATAGGACCAGAGATGGCTTTTGCTCCAAATACAGAAGAAATTTCTTTATTTGCAGTAGTTAAAGATTTTTTACTGCCAGCTGTTTTTGCTGAAGTACCGCAAAATTCAGAAATCTTAGGTGTTACAATTATTCCGCTGGATTCAAATACTGTTTATCGTGTTGCTGTAAGTGGGGTAACAAAAGCGAGTAATTCATCTCTTTTCGCAGGGCAGGATAGTGCTTGTCCTGATGGAAGTGGCAATTCTTGTTTTACTTCTACATTTAAAACAGGTGAAGAAATGATGCCTACTGCGGATGGTCAATTTAACCCTTGTGCAAATTATGCTAATTCAACGGCTTGTGGTGCTAATCCTGCATGTTCATGGGATGAAGGGCCTAGCGAATGTATCTCTAATTTTAGTGGTGCTGGATGTGTTGCAGGTGGAGACCCGCTTATTCCTATGTGGCCATTTGATGGAGCTACGAATGTTGATCCGTTTGCTATAATTGATATTGATGTTTGTGGAGATACGGATGTTTCAAATGCTGTTGCTGTGTTAACAAATACAGATGCAGGTATTGAAGTTCCTGTTGATATTTTTGAAGGAAGTTTAATTCTTCAGCCAGTATTTCCTTTGGCGCCTCAAAACGCACATACAGTAGAAGTTTGGATTGAAGAAGGAGGGGAACCTGATCTTACATTTAGTTTTAATACTGGTGATATGAGTGCTCCGGGTGGTCAGACGTTTGGAAATGGTCAGCTTACTGTAAATCTTGTTGATGCTCCTGTTGATGGAAATCCTATCCAAATAGGTGAAAACGGAGCAACTGTTGTTATTCAATGTGGTGAGGTTCCACCTATGGATCCAAGCGGTCCTCCTGTCCCTACTGAAAATTCATTTTTTGCTGAAGGATTTATCCCAGGTGGCAGTAATTCTACAATTATTTATGGAATACCAACCCCTGCAGACGGTCAGGCATTTGCTGATTCTTGCAGTGTGTTTTTAATGCCTGATGTAGAGGGTATAGCATTGAGCGGTCAATATGCTTATGCTTATCAAGGTGGCACTACTGTAGATCCAACTAGTTATCCTCAAAACGATGGTTCAAAACCTATGCCTCCAGGTGCTAAATATGCTGAAGTGGCTATGAGTGATAATCCACCTGATTATCAAATTAATCTCAATCTACAAACTATATATCTGCAACCTGGCACATTAACCGGCAGGGTTTATGTGGATTTGGATGGCAGTGATGATTATGATGCAGGAGAAGAATTGGTAGGCGCTGAAGTTAATATGTTTACGATGGGGCCTCCTGATATGGGTAGTGCTTCACAATTTATGACAATATCTGCTGCTGATGGCACATATTCATTCCCAAATGAAGGTGATCCTGAGCTTCTTGGAGGTTCATATATGCTTGAAATGTGGAGTGATAGATATACGAAATTTGAACCGGTTTCCATTAATGGTGATACCACTCATGATGTAGTTGTCGGATTAGGAGAGACATTAAGCTTACGATTTAACGGCATAGAATGTTGGGATGATTCTCAGTCAATTTTTTATGATTTCTTTCCTGTTGAATGGGGATTTGATACACAACCTGTATTTGGAGAATTAGAGGCTTTATCCGGAGGTACTGATGCTAGTTTGGTTGGCTTTAGTACAGGTTCATATATTGGTCATATCGAGGTTCCCGGTTGTAAGCCGATTAATGAATTACAGATAACCATACGTTCCGAACTTGTTGAGGTAGATCTTGATGGTGGACTGGCAACTACCGGTATAGTTGTTAATGCCGATACGCTTGATCCAATCGAAGATTTCTTCTTTGGTGCTCATACAGATTTTACGGGCGGAACTTTCGACTTTGGAGGTTTTGTAGGAACAGTAACTAATGGAAGCGGTAATTTTACAATGGGTGGAATGGATCCTGGTCCATGGATTCTGGATACGGAAGGAAATTCTTATAGCTTTGTTTCGGGGTTTGGTGATTTACCGGTAGACGGAGTGCTTGTTGTACCGGAGGGGGGATTTGTAGACCCAATACAGCTTGGGGTTCGAGTGGATAAGCGTGTGAATATTACTATAACAGATGGTGTTGATGAGGTTCTTAATGCAATGATTGATATTCAATGCAGTAATAAATTCGTTCACTTAGGCCATAGTAATAATGTATGGACATACTTACCTCCAGGTGACACTTGTATGTTTGTGGTTAATAGCTGGATGGGTAATTATGAACCGCTTCAGCAACAAGTGGTAATTACTCCAGGTGTCACTCCTCAGGATGTTATCCTTACTTTACAACCGGTTAACCGCAATACAGGTACTTATAGCGGAATGCTTGAAGTTGACAGGACAACATCATATCCAGGAGGAGTATTAAATTATTTAGGTCATATTGACGCATCAAGCGCGGCCAGTTTTGCCGGACATACGATTACTTTGGAAGTTCCAAACACAATTCCAAACGCAAATATAATTGCGTTTAGTCCACAGACAGGCCCTTGTTCTGTGTCGGGCGGAGTTGCTACATGTACAACAGTAGGTATGGTTGATCCATTCTTTGATGTTTTTGTTGAATTAACTATTCCAACTGATTTTGCTGGTACCAGTGTACCTGCTTCATTAAATGTAAATAGTACACCGATAAATATTGGAAATGCCTTTACCTCGGTTGTTAGTCTTTCAATAAATGCTCCGGCTTTTGTTGATTTGGACGAACAATTTACTGTTTATGGCCAGGCTTATCCAAATGCTACTGTAACCCTTTCCAGAATTGATGATGGCGGAACTGAAACCACTATGGGTACTACAGTTATGGAGCCTGGAAGTTCCTGGTATAGCTTTGCGGATAAATCTATTAATGCGCAAGGAACTCACAATTTAAAAGTAAGTGTAGTTGCTGGTGGTGTAGCGGATACTGCTACAAAAGAAATTGAAGTTGGTGGTACACAGGCAGGTATTACTTCTGTAAGTTTTGAATGTCAAAACGGCACTATGCCAGTTAACCCATCAACCGGTTTGCCTTCAGGCCAGATATTTGAAGGTGATTCCTGTGATGTAAGTGTACAGTTTGATGGAGATCCGCTTGCAGGAAGCGGAACTTCCGTTTATGGGACTTTCCTTGGTGTAAATTATAACTTCTCTACTGCGGGTGTTAATCTTTTGACAAGCTCTATTCCACAGGGCTGGACAGGTTTTGGTAATGTGACCTTTGATCTTTATCTTGGCACTGCCGGTGACCCAATTACTTATGGTCCAATCGCTGAAGTTCTTATCCTTATCGATCCATCCGGTTATGTTTATGATACGGTTGATGCTAACAGGATTTCCGGATTAACAGCTACGGTTTATCAGCTTGTAGATGGAAGTAATAATACAATTACTTTCATAGATGGGGCGGATGATGGAACAGGAGGGGGAACATCTGGTAATGGAACAATCGAAGATGGTGAAGAATTAGCTAATAGTGCTTCTGTTAAAAAATTAGATGATGGTTCAACTAACTGTTTAACCCTAGCGTCAGATGGATGTCATTGGGCAACATGGAGCGCTACACCTAGTGGCCAGGTAAATCCACAAACAACAGATGCTGATGGTAATTATGGATGGAATGTACCGCAAGGCTGGTATAGGGTAGCTTTTCAGAAAACAGGTGCATATAGTCTTTCATACAGTAGAGATGTTTATGTGCCGCCTGCTGAAACAACATTGAATCTTGATTTAGGCGGTTCAGATATTGGTGCGCCAACTGTATCCGCGGTAAATCCTGAAAATACAGCAACAGGTGTCGCGCGTAACGCCACTCCTGTTGTAACGTTTAGTGAGCCAATGCTTGGAAGTACAATTACAACTACAAATGTTAAATTGCTTTCCGGTGGTTCGCCTGTAAGTTCAACAATCGCGTATGATGCAGGTAGTTATAGCGCGACTATTACTCCGGATGCCACTTTGGCCGCATCAACTACATATACTATTCGTGTAACAACCGGTGTAAAAGATGATTCATCTAACGCATTAGCATCTACATCCGAATCAACATTTACTACAGGTGGTGTGTCCGATGTTGTAGCGCCAACAAGCGCCGCAACACCTGCTGGAGCAACATTTACTTCTGCGCAAAGTGTTACTCTTGGTGCGGATGATGGCGGTGGGGCTGGCACATGTGATACTTGTACTATTTATTACACTACTGACGGCAGTGCGCCATCAACATCTTCTTCTGTTTATACTGGCGCAATAGCAATAAGCACTACTACCACACTTAAATTCTTTGCTAAAGACGTAGCAGGAAATTCTGAATCGGCTAATTCTGAGACCTATACTATTAACTATGCCGCTCCAGGAGTTCCACAAGGTGTAACAGGCGGAGCTTTGGTAGGAGGTTCAAGTATTAACTGGAATGATGTGACTGGTGCAGATAATTACAAGGTATACCGAACACTTACCAGTGGCTCAGGTTATGCCTTACTTTCTTCTCCAGCTACTTCCTTGTATGCGGATTACAATGTTTCAGCCGGTACTACATATTATTATAAGGTCTCATCTGTAAATGGTGCGGGTGAATCAGGATTGAGTGTTGAGGTAAGTGTTACGCCTACTGCATCAACAACTACAACAACTACTACTACTTCTAGTGGAGGTGGTGGAGGAGGAGGATCATCTGCACCTGTAAATCCACCTTCTGATGCAAATGATACTACAAGTGTTTTATCTACAAAGTTAGAAGCTACTGTAGATTCAGATAAAACAGTATCCAGAGCATTACAAGTTGAGGAAGTCCTTATTTTAGAAACTGAAACTGAGAAAAGTGCGAAACTTACTACTGCTGATGGGACTATAACTATCAAGCCAAATAAAGATGCTACGGTTTCTGTTAAAATCCCTGCCAGTACTACTGTTACAGGTAGTCTTGATTGGGATGGAAAAATCAGTCCACCTCTTGTAAAAAACACAAAGATGATAAGTAGCAGGGGAGAAGTTATAGATGGAACTGCAAGGAAGTTGATGAGAAATAGAGTGATTCAGCTTGTTAAGGTCGGTTCAACTGATTCTATTCTTAAATTCAGTAATAAAGTTGAACTGGAGATTCCTATAACAGCTCCGGATGGGACAATGGTTCAGGTCTTAATGTCAGAAGACGGTGCAACTTGGAAACTATTTGATTTAGGTATGTCTTATATGGTTATGAACGGTAAGATAAAAATAATGACGGATACATTTAGTTATTTCGCATTTACCGAAGCTGATGAAGACGC
>JAOZLT010000230.1 GCA_029934675.1 Candidatus Altimarinota bacterium
AATTTCAGCATTTTTCGGGTTTTTATAGAATTGTGACATTGCTAAAGATGAACTCCTGGCACTAAATAGCCATTCATCAAGTGCTTGAAGAGTTTTTTCGTCAGCACTTGTAAGTTCCCTAAGCCATTTTACTTCTTTGTCTCCGACTTTTTTGGGGATTGTAGCTATTTCTGCCGCTACATTACCTGTTGTTTTGGCAAAGCCTAAGTAGAACCTTAATGCTTGAGCAATTGTATATGAAGCAGCTTTTTGGGCTCCTGTACGTAATGCAGGATTTTTTAAACCTGTTGCTAAAGTAATGTTATACCAAAGACCTTTTTCTGGTTTTATGACAAATGGTAGTCTGTTTTTATATTCGTTTGGATTCATGTAGTCAGTCCATTTGTTTCTTTCCTTGGCTTTGAATTCATAACTTGCTGTTGTAGGCATTCTCCAGAACATATATAATTTTTCGGGTGTTTTATTACCTCGTGTGGCTGTTTTTGAGTATACGTGTATAGGGTACATATGTCTTTTAATTTCTGCTTCTGACATATTTGGATATGTTTCTTTAAATTGTTTAACAGCTTGTTTTGCTGCTGTAATTTTCATTTTATTATAACGGTTTTCTACGCTTGCGTCTCTTGGATTTACTTTTGCATCTTCTTGATTAGTTTCTGTAATTAAATATGCTATATTTTTTGGCAAATTATCAGCTGGTCTTCCTGGTTTATCAATTAACCCCCTTGTTTCGTAAAGCATGATGTCGCTACCTTGAGCTTTTTTCCCGAAAGCATTTCTGAAAGCACCTTGGAACCTTATTCCAAAATATTTTTGTTGTAGACTAAATTTATTTGTATTTTCAGGTGTTGTTGGATTTGTAAAAATATCATCTTCTTGTAAATTGTGATCTATCGAAGCTTCGGAATCTGGTTTGAATATTTCTGAAAACTGTCTAAGTTTTGTTGCTGTAAAAGGTACAACTAATTGATCTAGTCCATATATAAGTTTAAATGGTAGTTTGACACCTTCTGCAATAATCTCCCAATGCTGATGAGCTACCCTTCTAAGTGTAATTTTATTGCCCTCATACCATAATTCGGTTTTGTGTTTGAGGTACTTTAAGTTTGTTGCACCGGCTATACCCATTTCTATAAGGAATTTTTGAACTTTTGGAACGTAATCCATACTAACATTATCCCAAAACTCATTAGCTCCGGCACCTACCTTGTCGATAATCATCCTGTCCGTCCATCTAGCTAAAGCGGCAGTATTTTCGATAAGAATATCCGAAATCTTAGGTATAATACCTTTCTTATTTACTTTTTCTACATCTGATATGCGTATTTCTGCATGTAAAACTTCTTGCCAGGTTACAGATTTTGGATTTTGTCGAAAACTGTTTTCAACGATTGGCGCAAGACCCCTGTTTGTAAATGCAGCACTTTTTAGAGCGAAATTTTTATCTGCTATTGCCTGTACCCAAACTTCTTTTAATACTCTGTGGCCCCATGCAGCATCTTTTCCATCTTCTTTATTTCCAACATAACCAAAGAAGTTTTGGATTGTTTTCTTTAATATTGCTCGAGCTTTCATCTCTTTGTTATCGCCTACTTTTCCAGGTAATATATTGTATATATCAATTTGTCGAGGAATTCTTGCTTTTGGATTTTTTGGATTGATTGGTTTTCCATTTGCATCAGTAGCTTCGTACCATGCTATTACATCAGATATTGGTGTATCTCTAAGTTCCATAAGGGTGGCGCTATGTTCGGTAGCGCTAGGGCTGAATTCCATATGTCCAGCTCTATCCAATAATACATTTTCATAAGTTCCGGCAAATGCTTTTGAAAGACCTGTAAGTTTAAGCTTATCCGTAAGACCTTCACCTGTTATATGCTTAAGTGCCAGTTCAGTAGCTGCGGCTAGGAAAAATATTCGTAATGCTGTAGCACTTTTACCTTTACCTCTTATTGCGTGTTTTCCTAATTTCCATAGCATAAATATAATAGCACCACCTGCCATTCGATTGGCAATAGTTTGTCCGGGTCCTGCAAACATATTCCAAACTCCTTTTATGTATTCAGTACCTTTTTCTGCATAAGTCATTCCATTCATTGTTGCTTCACCAGCTGCATAAGCCACATCTTCTTTTCCCTGCATTTCTTCGCGCTTGAGAACTTCTTTTTTTAACATACCATACATACCTATGGCAATAATTTGGTCATCACCTATTTTAGGTTTTGTAGCGGCTGGGTTGATACCATGTAGAGTAGAAAATACTCTTAAGAAATCTTCTCTTCTCGAAAATTTAGTACTTGGTGGAAGGATTTTACTAAAAAGGTCAATTAGTTTTTTAGTACCACTTTGTGTCATTAAGTGAGTATTCCATTGATCAACCTTCATTTCATTGCCATATTTTTTCAAATATTCTTGATAAGCTCTAAATACAGATTCTGGAACAATTCCCATTCTTTCAAGATAATTGTCGCTTCTCATTTCTTTTGCATCTAGAGTATTATAATGAATGTTGATATTTCTTAGATCTTTTGTGATAAAATTTAACATTTCCTGATTCCCAAATTTATATAGCTTTTTATTTCCACCTTTTAATATGTATCCATCAATAAATTTACGTATTTCAATTCTTTTTTTAATTATCCATCCTTTTGGATCTTTTTTTCTTTCTTCAGGTGAAGTGTCTTTTAATATTTTTTTGGTTTTTTCATAAAGATTTTGCCATTCAACCAAATGCTCTTTTTCCATGTCAAGAATTTTCCATGCATTTTTTCTGGTAACGGTTATGCTGGTATATCTTCTTATTAAGGCTAAATCATCTTCAATATCATCGTTTAATGAGTCTTTTTGTTGTTGTGTAAGGTTGGTAGTTCTTTCTTTTTCAATATTTCTTTTTACTCGGTCAAATACTTTATTCTTTTTAAATTCTTCCAGTTTTGGAATTATATATTTTTTGAGATGTTCACTACTAATTTTTGATAAATTCGCATATCTAGCTACGGCGATAAACTCAATTTGTTCTCTATCGGCAAACTTTTCTTTTAAACTGAGATTGAAGTATTCTGACTGAATGAGCCATGAATTCATTTCTCTATAATATCCTCTGGCGTTGTCTATGTATCTTCCAGATGGGTCTTTTGGGTTATAGCTTACAACTCCTTCTTTATATGCGATAGCTATTAACATACGTCTTACGAATGGGTGTAATAGAGCACTAGTATTACCAA
>JAOZLT010000035.1 GCA_029934675.1 Candidatus Altimarinota bacterium
AATCAGTTATCGGACTAGTATTGGCTCCACGTGCAACGATGGAGCCAGCCGTATGCAATCTTGTAATAGCGTAAGCATTTCTAATTTTTGTAATAATGAATGAGCGTAAGCGAGAGAATGTTTGTAATTTTCTAATAGCGAAGCGTTTGTAATCTTTGTAATTTGATATAATATAGTGACCCGTTATACAAAAATATGAAATACGCCCAAATAGTGGTATTTAGAAAATTAGGTGAATTTGATAATGAGCTTACTTATAAAGTTCCCGATAGTCTTGTTTCCGTGTTACATGTAGGCAGTTTTGTTGAGGTCCCATTTCGTAGCTTTAGTCTTAAAGGAGTTGTTGTCGAAATTTCCGACATATTATCTGAGACTCTTGATATTTCCAAAATTAAAGAAATTTCTAGTGTTATAAATAATATATTATTACATCCGAAGCATATTGAAACCGCACGCTTTATTGCTGGTTTCTATCATACGTCGATGTCCAGGTCTGTACGGCTTTTTTTACCAAGACAGATTTGGAACGGAAAATTGGATGTGCCTACAGCAACTTATTATCGAATATCCGAATTGGATGTTATTTTGCGTGGTGATAAACAGAAGTTAATTTTTGATATGATTCATCGGAGTGGGGGAGTGATTTCTCAATCTGATTTAAAGTCTGCCGATGGGTATAGTTCAGCATCACTTAAATCGCTGTTAAAAAAAGGTGTAATCGAAGAGTTTAATGAATTGTTTTTTAAGAAATTTGAGCCCAAGAAGAACATTCTTAAAGAGCCTTATAAAGTCCTTACTTCCGACCAGAAAAGTGCTTTGAATTCCATCTTTTCATCGAAAAAACCAATTCTTTTGCATGGGGTTACGGGTTCAGGTAAAACTGAGATTTATCTAAGGCAGATTCTGGATACGGTAAAAAAAGGTAAACAAGTAATCCTTCTTGTCCCTGAAATTGCTTTAACTCCACAGATGATTAATTATTTTAAGGAGTTTTTTGGTGATCATATTGCTCTTTTTCATTCCAAATTAACTGAAAGCGCGCGCACAAAAGAATGGTGGAAGGTAAAAAGTGGAAATGCTCCTTTGGTCATTGGTTCACGATCAGCTATTTTTGCTCCTGTTACTAATCTTGGCCTGATAATTATGGATGAGGAGCATGAATGGACTTATAAGCAGGAATCCACACCTTATTACCTAACGCATAGGGTTGCTGAGGAAATGAAGAGAATTTGGGATGCGACATTGATTTTAGGGAGTGCAACTCCGATGGCGGAAAGTTATCAGAAGGCGAGAGTGGGGGAGTATCAGTATTTGGATTTAAAAGAAAGGATTCATAGAAATGATATGCCAAAAATTCATATTATTGATTTAAGAGAAGAATTTAAGAAGAAGAATTTCAGTATTTTTTCACAACTTTTGCAAAATAAGATAAAAGAGCGTTTGGAAAATAAGGAGCAGATTATTTTATTTGTAAATCAACGTGGAATGGCGAATGCTGTTGTTTGTAGAGATTGTGGATATACATCGAAATGTCCTAATTGTGATATTTCTTTGAAGCTTCATCGTTATTATGGGTACGAAACAAAAAATTCGAAACTCGAAACCTGCCTGCCGGTAGGCAAAGCTCGAAACTCGAAGGAAATTCTAAATTCTAAATTCGAAATACGAAATAAATCAGAAATCAGAAATCAGAAATCAGAAATGCTAGTTTGTCATTATTGTGGTTTTACCAAAGAACCTGAACTTATTTGTCCTGAATGTCGGTCACCGTATATTAAGCATGTTGGTGTGGGGACCCAGAGGGTTGAACAGGAAATGAAACGTATGTTTCCATCTGCTCGTACTGTTCGTGCAGATAAGGACACTACGCAGAAAGGTGATGGATTTGCTTCAATTTATAAAGATTTTTTGGAACATAAATATGATGTTCTTATAGGTACTCAGATGATTGCTAAAGGGCTTGATTTTTCCAATGTCAGTTTAATTGGTATAATATTGGCAGATATTGGCTTACATATTCCTGATTTTAGGAGTTCGGAGCGTCTATTTCAGATACTAACGCAAGTATCTGGTCGTTGTGGGCGTGGAGAAATAGCTGGTGAAGTTATTTTACAGACTTATAACCCCGAACACCCAACAATTCAAAAAGCTGCAAGTTATGAGTATGAGGAATTTATTGAAAATGAGCTTAAAATGCGCTCGCAACTTGGTTATCCACCATTTAATCGTATGATTAAGTTTACGGTAGTCGGTGTTGATAAAAATAAGCTTTCTGAACATATTAAAATAGAACAGGAAATTCTTGAGGATATTTTTAAAGTAAATGATTTATCTGTAAAAATCGTTAGTGCCCCATCTATGGTTCCTAAAATGGCCAACAGATACTATTATCATGTATTACTTCGAGCCGAAAATCCGAGTATGGTTTTTAAGTATTGGAAACCTCCGAGGGGGTGGAGGGTTGATGTTGATCCGGTGCATACTACTTAATTTAAAGTGGTTTTACCTTACCATCTTTATCTAATAGTAGCTGAATTGCTAATGGTATTCGGTCTTTTCTTTCTTCCATAATTATATTTACAATAGCATCCATGTTTTGAAATACATCATCTAATTTTGCAATACTATTTGTAATAGTTTGTGTTTTTTCATTCGATCCATATGTATTGTTTAGATGAGCTTTGATTTCGTTGGTAAGATTTATACTTTCCTTATCTCCTTCTTCCGCATCTGCTTTTTGTTTATCTACGATTAGTGAAAAAAATGTTTCATCGAATATCATTAAGAATTCTTGTATTCGTTGACGATTTTTTTCAGCACTAACATTAGGATGATTTGATTCTCCGGACTCACGAGCCACTTTATTACTTGAAAGTGCTTCTTTTCTTGTATATATAGTTTCATTTTTATATGCTACTGATTCCATTATTCCTCCTGCCATAGCGCTCCAACTTATATGTGTTGCTAAGTTTTGCTCTAGATAATTAGCTCCTTTTTTTGCATTTTCTTCAAACCATTGTAGGCAACCTGTGTAGGCATTTTGTACAGCTGTAGATTTTGTTTCTTTTTGTCCTGACCTACCACGTAAAAATCTATTAGCTGTATCAGATCCTCCATTTGGAGCAATACTTCTGCTCCAGTCATGATCCCATCCTCTTTCTGATGTAGATTTTTCAACGCGTTGTTTAACAAGCTCATTATTTTGAATTACTGTCCAGAAGAAGTTTTTAAATTCTGATTTACCGTCTCTGTTGTATTTTCCTGCAATATATTCTTTTTCGAAGACATTTGTACATAAATTATGAAAGTTTTGCCGAGTTGGTACAAAACCCATATTCATTAAATATTCAAATGCAGGGAAACTGTTAAGATGTTTATCTAAATGAGTACCTCTGTCAGGGCTTAAAAGTCCGTAAGCCATACCAATAATTAAGTGGAACATTACATTTTCTGCATTAGATTTACCGTTTAATACCGCATACTCTATTATAGCTTCGTATTCCATCGGATCGGCCTCTTTACCCATTCTATGTTGTTGTAATAGTTCATCAAGTCGATTGTCCAGTTGGCCTTGCATAGAATCATATAGATCCTGATATTCTTTTTTTCTAGATTCATAACTACTGGTGTTTTTGCTATCTAAAGATGGGAATTCATCTAAATCGTATATGTCTCCAAGTGCACTATGAAGTCTTTGTCTTAATATTGTTGGATTATCAAGTAGTATTTTGTCATTTGGGGAAAGGCTTGCAGATGATTGCAATTTACTTAGTATTGTCCAAAGAGCTGGATTTCTCCAATTAATTCTTCCTTTGTCGGCAAGTACTCTAAGAACTGCTTTTAACTCATCTTTATTTGGGTCAGCTTCTTTAGCCATAACATTTAATCTGTCAATAAGCTCTACAGCATCTTTATTTTCTATTCTACTTTGCCATTCACTTACTTCTTCAGCTTCAGCTTTCTGTTGTCTTGCGTTAGATTCTGATCCAAATTCGCCAATAATAGGAATTCTCATTTTATCAAATAGAGATGAGCCTATTACTGCGGCATTATTAGCCGTTTTTCTTTTATGTCTTCGTTCCCACCATTCTTTAAAATCTGAGCCCATTTGGATAAAATCATCTAGCGAAAGCATTGTTGTACTATTCCATAGATTTCTGAAATAGCCCATATCATCATTTGGTCTTGATTTAGCGACTTTTTCAATTTCTTCTTTTATTTTTTTTAAGTCATCAGAAAGTTGTGTAATTCTATTTTGTACCATTTCTCCTACAAATGAGTCATTTGTTTTGTCAAGATCTTCGTTTAAGTCATTTGTTTCATTATTATATTTTTTCATTCCATTCAGTATGGTACTACCATCAGGTATATAGCTTATATAATCAGATTCCAAATAGTCATCAATTTCTTGTCCAAGTCTTTTTATGTTTAACTCATTTTCTTGTGCTGACTGACTGGTGGATTCTATTTCTATTGGACTTCCACTTTCTCTGTTACTTTCACTATCTTCACTACCCATAAAATCGTCAAATCCTTCTTCTGCACCATGTACTTTTGTTTCAGGCTCTTGTTCTTTATTTGTACCTAAAAGGTTTGGAAGTAGTTTTGAAGCAAAAAGTGCATTATTTAGTTTTGTTTTTGGGCTTTTATTATTTTTGATTTCCTTTTTCCCAATGTCGTTTTGCATTGCAAAAATTTCATTCACAATATCTTCATCTTTCCAATCTTCTTTCCCCCACTCATTAACGTTTGGTGGAATTTGTGGTGGTTTTTTGTCTGGAAAACTATTTAGATATGTATTTCTTATTTCTGGCCAATATTTGTTGTTTTTGAATCCTGATACCCATTTATTACTTAAACCTTCTTCTTTCTCAAATTGAAGATGTAAAAGTTCATGTGTTATTTGGCCTTGAACTTTTTTAGTTTGATTTGGATTTCCAAGTGCTTCTTCGTTTATTACAATTTCCCAATCTTCACCTCTTTCAAAAAAGACCATATGACCACCTGTGTGTTTCGTTAGGTCATACTCTTTACCATCTTTATATTTATAGTTTCTGAATTCACTATCTGATACAAATTTGACATTATCCTTAAAACCAAGAGCTTCATCTTGTAGAACTGTCTTTATTCCATTTACATCTGTAATATATCTGAGCTTATTAATTGCAGATTTTGCCTTTTCAGCAATATCCAATTTTTCACCTTGCTGAACTTTGTTGATTGCACCTTCAGCTCTAGGTCTTCTTTTGTATATCAATGCGTCGAAATCCCTGTCTATTTGAGTAAGTTCTTCTGGGCTTAAATCATCTATGTTCTTAAGTCTTTTTCCTTCTATTCGGATTAACTCTTGAGTGCGGGTATCTTTTCCAAAAAATGCGTCGATTTTTGCTCGATTATTTTTGTATATTTGTGATTTACCTAAAACGTCATATTTTGTTCGTTTGTTTTTTGGAATTTTGTTGATTCTATTTCTTTCTCTTTCTTCTAATTCGATAATAGCTTTGTTGTATCTATCTTCATTTTCGGAATTTACGCTTGTCAGTCCTCTAAGTTTCTCAAATTTTGACCTAACATCAGATTTTAACTTTTCAGTATCATTTGTTTTAATAATCGATTTTTTGAGATTTTTTATCTGCTCTTCGGCTAGATTTATTCTACGTAATAGTGTTTTAAGCTCATCGAAATCTCTTGTTACTTCCAGCTTTTTTTGGAATTCATCAATTTCAAAGTTTATTCCGTCAATTTCTTCTGAACTTATGTTTAAGGATTTGTCTTTATCAATTTCTGAAACGACTTTTTTTGCATTATTAACTTTGGAGGTTATGAATTCAACTATAACGTTTATTCGTATCTCACGAGCTTCAATTAATATCGATTTTGCTTTTTCAATAGTTTTTTCTGAGACTTTTTCTTTGAGTTTTGGTTGTTTGGTACGTTCCAGTTCTATAGTTCGCTTATGAATCCAATTTTCTTTGGCTGACTTGTTCTCAAGTTCTTGTATAATTTGTTTTACTAAATCCTTTCTTCCTATTTTTTTTGCTGCTTTTATAGCTTTTTTTGCTTGTGGTACGTATTTTGTATCCCATTCTTTTTCCGCAATTTCTTCTAATTTTTTTAAAGGGATTTTATTTATCGTGGATAATATGTTGTCGGCGACTTTCATTTTTTCTATGGCTTTTGTCATTTTTATGACATCTTCTTCTTCCAAAAAGCTACCTAATTTGGATTCCATAATTGAACTTAAATCTTGATAGTCCATTTCTTCGCTATCCAGACGTGTAAGTGCATTTTTATACAAATTCCATTCATTAAATGCGTATCTAAGATCTTCTTCGTTTTTTATTTCTTTGTTTATTTCACCTAAATTTTTTAGGCATTCTCTTTTTCGTTTTTCTAAATTTTTTCTTTTTTTAGAATCTTCCTCTTTGTTTATTCTATTTTCGAGATTGCTTAGAGTATTTGTTATACCTGCAATTAAAAGAGGTGATTTCTGGGTGTCTTTTAATGACAAAATCTTAAAAGCTTTTAATCTAGCTTTTTCTGCTTTTAATTCTTTTATTTTGTTCTCAATATCCTTTCTTTCAGTAGAATCATCTTCTTTATTTAGTTTTATTTCTAAGTCTTCGATATCGTTATTTATTGATTCTATCTCATCTTTTATATTTTCTTGTATTTTATTGTTGTAAATTAACCGATTTTCTATCAGACTAAAATCATAACTATTCCATTGGTGTAATAACATATTTTTTTTAGAACACATAAGATATATATTAATCTGTATATTATACCACAAAACTGATCAATTTTCTAGAGTGAAATGAGTACTTTTAACTCAAATACCCTAAGTCTATGTTTGATAGGTTGTGGAACCCGAGAAAATGTTAGGTATTTCGGGTAATGTCGAGGCGCAGAATGGGGGATTACTAGCTCACAACGTCTTGTTTATTTTATCATGATATTTGTAAATGTCAAGGAAAAAAATGATTATAAGTTTGTTGGGCCTATTTATATTGTCTGAACCGTTGATTTTCTGGATTAAGCTGATTTACCATGATGGATTAAATTGATAAAATAAATTGACACCATGCGGTCTCTGCCGCATACCATCAGACGGGTAAGTTATGACAGAAACTGATGCATAATGACGGCATGGTAGATTTAGAAAATAAAATATGGCACTGGTATCATAATATCTCTGAATGTTATTACCACTTACAACTAACTGTTAAGTACAGGAGAGCTCTGCTGAATAAAAAATTGGAAAAGGTAATAGTGGATACGATGTCGGAATTCAAAGAGAGATATGTGATTGAGATGAATGAAATAGGATTTGATCAGAATCATATACACATCCTTTGTAGATTTCTTCCGAAGTACTCAGGTGGGCAAGTTATAAAAATAATAAAAAGTATTACAGTAAAGCAGATTTTCAATGAATGTCCGGAGATAAAAAAGGAATTATGGGGAGGTGAGTTCTGGACAGACGGATACTACATTTCAACAATCAGCGGAAGGGGAAGTAAAAAAGTAATTGAGAATTACATTAGAAACTAAGGTAGAGAACCAGACGTTCAGCAATTTAAACTGTTTTTATTGCAATGAACTGTGAATGCCCTGTGGTCTTTGTCACAGGGAACTTTACTAAATCCTAAGAATCCATCCAGATACATCTCAAAAATCCTGTGAATCAGCGGTTCTTGTGTCATCCCAAAAAGGCGGACAATTAATTGTCCGCCTTTAGTTTTTATCGAATAATTAGCGTTTTTTATTCAAATCAATCATCGTTTTAACAACTGTGTCAGGATTAAGTGACATAGTATCAATTCCTTCTTTTGCAAGGAAACGGGCAAACTCAGGATAATCACTTGGGGCTTGTCCACAGATACCTACTTTCCTTTTTTTCTTTTTACCAATTTTGATAATTGTGCGGACGAGTGTTTTTACTGCTTCATTTCTTTCATCAAATATGTGTTTTACGAGTTCTGAATCTCGGTCTACACCAAGCGTAAGTTGTGTAAGATCGTTTGAACCGATGGAGAAACCGTCAAAAATTTCGCAGAATTGTTCACCAAGAATTACATTACTTGGGATTTCACACATCACATATACTTGTAAGCCATCTTTACCTCGGACAAGTCCGTTTTTTTTCATTTCTGCAAGTACTTTTTTGCCCTCATCAACTGTTCTACAGAAAGGAATCATTAATTTAAGGTTTTTTAGCCCCATTTCGTTGCGAACTTTTTTCATCGCTTTACATTCAAGAGCAAAAGCATCACGATATTTTGGGTCGTAGTAACGACTTGCGCCACGCCAACCTATCATAGGGTTATCTTCTTTTGGCTCATAAGGTTCACCACCGATTAGATTTGCATATTCATTAGATTTAAAGTCGCTCATTCGTACAATTACATCATTTGGCCAGAAAGCTGCTGTAATTGTAGATACACCTTGAGCTAATTTATCTACAAAGAAATCAGTTTTATTTTTATAACCTTGTGTTATTTCATCGATTTCAATTTTTACATTATGGTCTTTGATTTTTTTGTAATTTAGGAGAGCTAATGGGTGAATTTTGATGTAGGAATTGATAATAAATTCCAATCTGGCAAGGCCTACGCCTGCATTTGGAATAAACGAGCTTTCAAAAGCAATATCTGGATTTCCAAGATTCATCATTATCTTGGTTTTTGGCATTTTAAGATTTTTAAGATTTGTTTTTTTTATGCTGTATTTTAATGCTCCTTTATAGATATTGCCTGTTTCACCTTCGCATGCAACCGTTATTTTATCACCGTTTTTAATTACTTTTGTGGCATTATTGGTGCCAACGACGCATGGTACACCAAGCTCACGCGATATAATTGCTGCGTGACATGTTCTGCCTCCTCTGTTAGTTACAATTGCAGATGCTATTTTCATAATCGGAACCCAATCAGGGTCTGTCATTGTGGTAACTAATATTTCACCTGCTTTAAACTGTTTAATTTGTTCGGGACTATCAATAACACGTGCTGTTCCTGACGCAATTTTGGAACCTACAGGAGATCCTACAGCTATAATATTTCCTTTTTCAGTTAAATTATAATCTTCTAGTACTGATGTGTCCTTTCTGGATTGAACTGTCTCTGGACGAGCTTGAACAATGAAAAGCTCTTTTGATCTACCGTCTTTTGCCCATTCCATATCCATAGGCTTAAAGTGTCCAGCTTCTTTACTATAATGATCTTCAATAATGGTTGCCCATTCTGCAAGTTTGAGAATTTCTTTGTCACTAATGCAGAATTTGTCACGGTCATTCTTTTTTACAGATATGTTTTTAACAGGGGATTTGGTTCCGTTTAATGAATAAACCATCTTAATTTGTTTTGCTCCAAGGCGTTTTGTAAGAATTGGATCATAACCTTCCATTAAGGTTGGTTTAAATACGTAAAATTCATCCGGATTAACAGCGCCTTGTACAACATTTTCACCTAATCCGTATGCTGCGTTAATTAATACTGCATTTTTGAAACCAGTTTCAGTATCTATACTAAACATAACACCAGAAGATGCCATATCTGAACGAACCATTTTTTGAACTGCGATAGAGAGTCCGATTTGAAAATGGTCGAATTTCTTTTCTTCTCGGTATGCGATTGCGCGATTTGTAAAAAGTGAAGCAAAACATCTTTTGCATGCATCCAAAAGCTCATGGTCTCCGCGAATATTTAAGAAGGTTTCTTGCTGACCGGCAAAAGAAGCATCCGGCAAATCTTCGGCTGTAGCTGATGATCGAACAGCTACATCACAATTCTTTCCATATATCTTTTCCATTTTTCTATAATTTTTGATGATGGCATCGGTAAGATCTTTTGGAAATTCAGCCTTTAAAATAGTATTTCTTACTTCCCTTCCTCTTGATTCCAGATTATCCATATTCTTAGCATTTAATCCTTTTAATATCCTTCTAATGTCATCCTGAATGCCTGCAGTTTTTAGTAGGTGATGATATGCAAAAGCTGTAACTGCATAGCCATTAGGTATTTTCACTCCTCTTGGTGTCAGCTTTCTATACATCTCACCGAGCGATGCGTTTTTACCTCCAACAAGTGGGACATCTCTAATACCCAACTCTTCGAACCATAAGCAAAGAGCCTTTTTACGATTTATTCGCTTCAAAATCTTTTTTATCATGTTTTTTATTTTGTTAATTTTATGTGTAAAAAGTTTAGCATAATTTTTGGAGTGAGTACAATGAAAAACGCTAAGGTTGTAGGTTGTAGCCTGGATCAGGAGATTTTTCGTTTGAATTAATTTTAATCAATTAGAATTTTCCGACTCTTGGGTGGGAAATAAGTCATTTTCTAATGATAAAAAACAAGTCTATCTTAATTGTTTGAACCTGGATTCTCTGGATTTCGCAGATTGATTATTAGAGCAAAAACTCCTTTTTCTCTATTATTACTC
>JAOZLT010000231.1 GCA_029934675.1 Candidatus Altimarinota bacterium
TCAAGTAACTCCATCCTCTCTACTAATTCATCCATCAAAAGTCTCGCTTCTGCGATATCTTGAGTTGGAGTTGAGCCCTCGCCATCTTCCGGCTCCAGATACAAATCATACTCTTTCAGGAGTTCTACTTCCTTCTGTTTGACCTTCAATATCTCTTCAAAATCCTTACCTTGAGACATCGCCTCTTCTGTTTGGGTAGTGAGGTTGAGGGAGATCTCTTTTTCGATTGATAGCATATCTTTTAATGGATCGACCCAGGATCTTTTTGGAAGTATCCATCTATGTTTCATAAATGCCGACTTGTCATCAATAAACTTCGCAAGCGGTATTTTTAGATTACCTCTCATGATTTCAATCTCCATCCAGGCAGAAAAGATATCATTTAGGACATAAAGTATAAAGTGCTCTTGCTCTGTATCAAATCTGTAGTTGTCTTGAATCAATGATGCCCTGCTTGATGCAAAGTTCACCTTGGAGTAGTCTTTGAAAGCAAGTTCGTATGAAACACGCCTTGCGGTAGCCATTAGCCTGATTGTGGTCTCTGTAAAACCCTTGTAGTCGTCAGAAGAGCCTTGAGGAGCCTGTTTGTCGATTGATTCACCAGCCTTTAGATAATAAACCATTAATCCATTGATTTCCTGGAGTTTCTTATCGTCTGTGGTTGTAACCCCGACACCAGCCGGATTTATGTCTGCTTTTATGGTATATGCGATGCTTGCTCTTGCTCTGGCACCTTGAATAGTGGCAGATTGATACCCTGAGAAGTTTTTGATGTCAATAATCGCTTGTTTATACTCAGAAATGCCACGATATTGCGTAAATCTCTCGGTTTTATGATAGTTTATGATGTTTTCAGAAGGAATTGTGACTGTTTTAGAGCTGTATGTACCGTCAGAATCAGCCACTTTAAAGCGATATCCGGTGACTTTACCATCCGGTGATTTTTCTAATCCATTATCTTGTCCGCCATCGAGTGCATCCGCTTCGATCATCTGAAGCTTCAATCCTTCATCTGTAAAGCGTTTATAGATGAATATCTCTCCATCCACCATCCTTGTACCCAGAATGACCTTTTGGATATCGTAGAAATTCATTCTTCCTGTTGAATCACAAAGATTTTTATCGGTTGCCCAATTCTTCCAGAGTCTTTCTATCTCACTGTCAAGTTTGCTTTTGCCGATATTGCTCTGGAGCTTCATTCCCTTACCGATAACATTGTCAACAATCGCACCGTCAATATTTGCCATGATTGGATTGTTTGCAAAGAGCCATCTTGCTCTTGCCCTGAGCGTATCCCTGTCTACTGTTGCTGTTTGCTCATAAGGAGCGTTTGCGTTCCAGAAGTCACGATTGGCATCTGTCTTCTTGCCCCCTTCATAGAACGCCTTTTTCATCTTCTTGTTGGTTAAACTCTGCATTATACTTTTACCCAAAACTTACTCCATACGCTCTTCCTGTCTGAGCTGTTCTGTTTGGAATGACATCTCCATAAGTGTCGAGCTTGGCTTGGAGCATCGTCTCTCTTTTGGTTAGCATTTCGAGATCTGGTCGCCACAACACCCTGCCACCAAGTTCATATCTTTGGCCACTCATTACCGCCGTAATGGCTTTTTGTACTTCTGCTAGCTGCTGTGAGTATGTCAATAATTCAACTGCCATAAAATAATCCTTTTTGATATTATATCGTATTTTTTAATATTAATACTCATCCATCCACTTGTCTCTTTGAATACCTTTGTCTCTTTTTGGCTTTGTTTGGTTTTTCTGTTCCCCAATATGAAGAATTGGACTCTCAAGGTCATCTACAGCAATATTTAATATTGTGAGAACTGCGATTGCATATACTGTAACATCTATCGCCTCATTCCTTGTCCTGATCTTAACATACAGCCCCTTATCATTTCTCTTCTCTGCCGTAAGCATATTGAAAAATCTCTTATCAAAAATATCCTTGTTTGGAAAGTGAACATAGTTTGTTCCAACCTCCGTCACCCCAAGTCTGGCATAGAAGTCATCCTTGATGGTAGTTGTTCCAACGATGACCAGATTTTTATCTCTCAGTTTAAAATCTTTCAACTGCTTGTTGACTACAGGATGATGAGGCACGGATGCACCCTTGAGTCCAAATATTTTATTTGCCAGTCTTCTCTTCACATAATCATAAACTGCTTTCGTCCGGTGTCCTCCTGTGTCGATCCCTGACCCAACTACTTTCATTTTGAAGCCATCATCTCTGACCCAAATAGTATTTATCAAATAATGGTCGAGATCTCTCTTCACTGCATCGTACTGAAAATCACCGGCTATTACTTTGTAGTCAATAAAGAAAAGCTCTCCATTTTTTCCATGACCGAGAATGACCACCTCAACCCGATCATCCTGGGTATCTACTCCTGCCGTGAGCACAAAGACCCCGTTGGGAACATCTGCCCCATACCTCTCGACTCTGCTTGACGGATCTGTAATATCCACCCCGTCAAGTCTTGGCTTGAATGGTCTGGCATTCCTTGTGTTCTGCCAAGTCTGCATCAATCTGGAATCTCCTCGCTTCATTATCTTGGCAGCTTTTAGAAACTCTCTGACGATCGACTCCCAGGAGAGCCACCCGACCGGAGACAAATAGGACGGAACGAGATATCCTCTATGGATATGGCCATCGTTTTGCGGTATCCATTTCGCACCATTTTCTTCCGCCATCATCCAAGTTTTCTTGTGCTCTTGTATTTGAGATCCGCAGTGCTTGCAGGAGTATGTAACCTCACTGAGAAGCTCATAGTCTTTTGAATCAAAGGTGAAATTCTCCCACACAAAATTGATTAACTCTCCGCAGTCAGGACACGGCATAAAGTATTCCCGTTGATCAGAGTCCTCAAACTCTTTTTCGATATTTGAATCACCCTCGATGGTCGGTGTTGAGTTAATGAAGATTATCTTGTTTGAAAAAGCATCTGCCCTCGCTTTGGCAAGTGTCATCACATTACCTTCACCAAACTCTCCAAAACCGTCCACATCATCCAGAATGACCACCCTGGCACTGAAAGACCTGAAAGAGGATGTCGAGTTTGACCAACCAAGCGTAAGCCCTCCACCGGCAACCGGCTTTGTGAACATTGTTCCGACATCGTTCTTTGTTTTCCCTCCAGTGACTTTCTCTCTGAGTCTGGGGATCGCTTTTATGGCAGGAGTGAATCGACGAAGACTTGTTCCTTTTGCAAG
>JAOZLT010000232.1 GCA_029934675.1 Candidatus Altimarinota bacterium
TATTTAGAATCAATTTTAAAATAATTCCATGAATTTTGAAGAAAATATCCGTTTCCTTCAGCACGATGAAAGTCAGACCCGCCAGTCTCTATAAAATCAAATTGTCGTGCTAAAAATTGAGTATACATAACAGCCCCAAGAGAATGATGAGGAGATAAAGTTTCAACTCCATCAATCCCAAGTTTTTTGAGTCTTTCTAAAAACTTTTCACTAATATAGGAGTGCTTGGCTGGATGGCAAAGAATAATTTGTCCACCTATTTTTTTTCTTAATTTTAAAATTCTATCAAAACCAATAAAACTATTGCGCAAATGACCAAACTGAGGATTACGAAAATATTCAGATATTACATCCCCTTCTCTTATTTCTTTTTTATTTATTTCTCTTTTAGCTCGTACTAAATTCTGTGGAACAGATAAAAAATCATCAACTACATGATTTATAGGAACATAATGATTATATTTATCTAAAATTTTATCAGGCTCTACTTTAAATTTTTTTTGTTTTAACTTTAACAAAATAGAGCGAACCATTGTTCTTCTTCTTTTTTGACTATCACGTAAAATATCATGAAGATCAGGAGCAGTATCGTCAAAATTATACCAAAGAATATTAAAAGGTTTATTACCTAATTTAACATAAAGCTCTATCCCTGTGATTGCTTTAATTTTTAATTTTTTACAAGCGTTTTTAAACTCATGCACCCCACTAACTGTATTATGATCAGTTAAGGCGGCCACTTTCACTCCCTGATTATACATAAATTTTGCTAATTGAGTTGGAGTCAAATAGCCGTCTGAATATGTTGAATGAAATTGGAGATCTATAAGCATAAAATTAAGATTAAAAAGTTGAAGATTTAAATTTACTTATATTTTTTCTTAAGTATTTCAATTAGTTCCTTACCTCTTTCCGGTTCTGGATTATGTTTTATTAAAAAGAAAGTAGCAGTTCTCATCATAGTCCAATAATAATAATTATCTATTCTTTCTTGAAGATTTTTATCTATCTTTATTTTAGCATATTTAGCATATTTTTTTAAAAATAATTTAGACATTTTTTCAGCAAAATCAAGATCAGAAATTTTACGACGGAACATATAGAAAAGTTGTTGAGTAAAAGATCCTAAATCACGGGCAAAATCAGAAAGACATAAATCAGTAAAATCAATTACACCAATTTTTTTATTATCTATTTTAATAATATTTTCCGGATGAGCATCACCATGAACTAAATATAATTTATCTGTATTTTTTAAGAAAGTCTCCTCTTTTTCAATAAAAATATTATAAATTTTTTTATAAAATTCTAAATACTCAGGGTATTTTTTTTCAATATCAAACAAAACATGCTTTACCCCAGGAACTACTGTTTTTATCCGACTATTTTGTTTATTAAAATTCTTAGCCGTTTCAGTCGAAGTTTGATGATGTAATTTAGCAAACCATTTTGCAACTTTTGGAATTATTTTCTTAATTTCTTTTTTATTAGATCCTCGAATAAAATAATATAAATTTCGCCCCTCTACTCCTTCATAAAAAATTCCTCGAAATTGCTGAGAATAAAACAAGGGATGAGGAATGGTTAGCCTAGAATCACTAAAATTATGATCCCAAAGATATTTTAAAGACGTATAAACATTAATACGAGGCTCTTCCCAATGAGCTGAACAAAAAATTGGCAAAATCGTTTTATTACCTTTTGTGTCTCTAAAAGCCGTCCTATATTCAATAACGACATGATAAGCCTCCCCAGGCCAAATAAGTTCTTTGTGGGAAATTATTTCAATACTCTCAAGAAAACTAAATTGCGGATACAGAGGCAAAACCTTGGTTCGTAAATATCCAAGCATGAATTGATTATCTATTAGGTTGTAAGCCTTGTTACGCATAATATTTTAAAATTATGATTTTAAGGATTATTAACTTTTCTTCCAATAATAAGACCAGTGCTTATTCCAAACTTTATGTTTGATGGATATATATAATTTTTCAGCCTCTATCTTGTCCTCTCGAGTTTCTTTTGCATCTAAAGCCCTACTAGATCGGATTAACTCATTAGCACCTCGCTCAATTTCATCAGGATTCCACGATATTGGCCCAAAAAATGAACGAAGATCTCTAGCACTAGCCCACCAAAAAGTACAAGATGCAAGTCCTCGTATTAAATGCCAACGAGCCCAAGTATAATTTTTATCATCTTGGTGTTTTTCAATAAGTTCATAAGCAAAATTAGCTAAGTCCCATAATTTCATCTGTATCTTATTTTCCTGATCATACCACAAAGAATAAGGAAGATGATTTTTTAATTCCTTTTCTGTGCTATTCCAATTACTTGGTAATAAGCTCATAGTTTCCGTCTGATTTATACCATCAATATATTCAGAAATAATTTTAGTTTTAAGATTTTTATTTTTAATTACATTTTCAAATATCGCATCCGGATCTTCGTAACGCAATCCATAAAGTTCTCCGTCTGTTCCCGTAATTGCAAAATCTATTTTATTTTCGTTTATTATCTCCTTAATAGTTTTTGGCACATAAGAATTTGAAAATTCCCTAGATCGAAATACAACTTTTAAATCACTATTCTCATCCTGATAAACCTTTTTAAAATCAAATTTTTCCATCTTTCCTTGAGCTGAAATCTCATCTAAAATAATCCATTCATAACCCATATCTTTAATTAATTTTGCTGGCTCAGGTCCATAAGCCATTTCCGGAAAAAAGAATCCACGAGACTTGAAATCTTCTCCTAAATTATCTCTAAGAATTTTTTCATTTTCTTTAATCTGTTTTTCTACTTCTTTTATATTAATCAAGGGCAAGAGAGCATGATAAGCAGCAGTTCCAGTAATTTCAAGCTGTCCATTATCAACTAATTTCTTAAGTCTTTTCGGAATATCATGGTAACCCAACTCTTTCCAACGCAAAAATAAACATCCGGAAATATTAAAAGTAAAATGTAAATCAGGATGCTCTTCTAAGGCTCTAATAAGACGCAAATAACTTTTTTCTGTTGCCTCTCTAATTATATAAGCATCAGAGTTTGCCGGCTGATATAAATGTAAAAAGTTTATCCAAAGCATAAATATTAGTTAAAAATAAAAAGTAGAAAGTTAAAAGCTTTATTTATGTGTTCTTAATATTTTCTTATATAAATTAATATATTTTTTAGCTGGAATCTCCCAGGAATTTGATTCTTGCATAGCAC